>JAICEP010000046.1 GCA_025924095.1 Sorangium sp. | reverse complement strand
TCGCACGTGTAACCCCCGTGCACGTCGATCCCTGCGCGCAGCGTCACCGCCTCGGCGAACGCCTTGTCGGCGCACGCGCACACCTTCCTTCCCTCCGCGTGGTCGATCGCGTCTTGCAGGCGTGTGTAAGGGTCGTCGCTCCTCCCGGAGCCTCCAGCGTCCTCGCCCGCTCTCGCAAACACGCCGCACCCGTCCACCGGAACCGGACGTGGATCCCCCTCCCCATCGTGACAGTGCCGGCAATCCGGTACCTGCTGACACGCGGTCGCGTGCAACGCCGCGGCGAGCACGGCGGCACACCGGAATCGACGAACCTCCTCCAACAGACGAACTCGCATGGTGTCACTCCCCAATGTCACATCCTCGATGTCACCATCGTGCGCTCAGCGAAACTCCTGCCCCGGGCGCCAGCGCCACGGGAACGACCGTCACCGCGGGTCCGCCATCGGCCCGCAACGATCCGTACAGCGCATAGCCCACGGTCGCCGCGCCGAGCACGCCCGCTGCGGCGAAGACCCCGGTGGAGACATTGTACAGGCGCGCGGCCTCGGTCCGGCGCTTGTGCACCTCGAGGCACCTCGCGTCGTCGGGCGTCTCCGGCGTCGCAGGTCCGCTCGCATAGCAGGAGTCCGCGCCGGGCACCGCGGCGTTGCCGCCGGCTCGCGCGCTCCGATCCGCGAGGATCCTCAGGACGACCGCCGTTCCCGCCGCGAGCCCCGTGGCCGCGCCACCGGCTGCGACGAGCGCCATGCTCGGCCCGGCGGCGCCGCGATCCGGAGCCGTGGGCGGGCGATGCTGCGGCGTCCGGGGCTGAATCGCCGCCGCCGCAGCGGCGCGCCCCACGAACCGGAGCTCTATCTCCTGCGACGCTCCCGGCGCCAGCGCCACCGAGGTCATCGCCGGGGTCTCGCCCTGGAGCCGCGCCTCGATCCTCCTCTCCCCCGGCTCGACGTACACTTCTCGCCCGAGCGGGGATGTCCCCACGGAGACGCCATCGACGAGCACCGTGGCCTGCGCTCGGCTCACGATCAGCGTGAGCGTTCCGATGCTCGCCTTTGCCTCGTCGAGCATCTGCCGAGCCCGCGCCCGATCGAGCTCGCTCACGCCCTCTGCCTCGCGCAGGAAGAACGAGATGTGCTCCGCGGCATCACGGTGCTTTCCGAGCTTGAGCTCCGCCCGCGCGAGGTTCGCCGCGATCTGGAAATGCTGCTTGAGCTTCCATGCCTCGATGTACGCCGCGTAGGCCTCCTGCCAGCGGCCTTCCCTGGCCGCCGAGACCCCCGCGCGGTAGATGCGTGCTGCGCGCGCGCCGTCGTCGCGTGGCGCCCCTGGCGCATCACGGGTCTGCGCCAGGGCGACCGCCTCCACGGTCACCGCGCAGAGGAACGCGCCCAGCATCACTCCGGCCGCGCGCCGGCCAGAAGTCGTCAAAACACCCGCCATGGTGGTCCTCCTGCGCGTCAATGACATGGATTCATGAGGGGGCTCGGGAGGCGCAGGAGCACCGCCGTCTCGACCATCGCGCCGCGGCGCCGACCCCTGCAGTGCGACAGGCCCAGGATGCCCGCCAGAGCGCTTCCGCCTGGAGCTCACCGCTTCCTATCACTGCGGATCCTAGGGGCTGCGCCCTCGCTTTTCGTTGTCCAGACAGAGGACCCGCAGGAATCCCTTCTTCCCCGCGCAAGGCTCGGCCTTCGGCTGTCTATTTGAAGGCTGGCGGGGCGAAAGCGGCTTCTGGGTGCTCGTGCCAGCAGACGGTGCGTCCACGCGCTGCTTGGATGTCGGGACTGGCGCAGGCGGTTCAGGCTTGAGGCTCGCTCCATCCGCCGACATCCGCCCTGTGCCTCCGTCGGCCCGCGCCGGGCCCGGCGGGGCCAGCGCCGTTGGGCTCGATGCCGTGACGCCAGGCTCGGACACCATCGCGCGAAGCTCAGGAGGGCGACGCGCATGTCTCCCCGGTAAGACCAGCACCACCGCGAGGAGCCCGGTCAACGCAACCGCCGCGGCTGCGGCCGCAACCCTGGTATTCCACCTCGGGCTCACGTCCTGTCGTGGCGGCTCAGGCGCTCCGGGCGGGATGGCCCTGACGGCGAGGTTCACCTGGGACGAGCTCGTGACCAGCGGCGTTGTCGAGCTCTCAGGGTCCCGCCGGTGGCTCGAAGTGGCCTTGTCGGTGTCCGTGGCGTTCGCGGTACCGTCGGCGCCCGAGGTCCGCGAGGAGGGCGGCGTCGAGAGCGGACTTCGCGCGATGCTCTGCGGCGGCGCCGCCTCTGGCGCATCGCGCGTCCTCCCTGGCGCGGAGGGGAGCGCTCCTCGTGCCGTCGCGATCCGGTCGAGCAACTCTGCCACTTCCGCCGCGGTCCCGAACCGCTCCTCGCGGTTTCTCCGCATGCAGCGGGCGACGATGTCGACGAGCCGCCGGTCCACGCGCCACAGGGTCCGCGCCAGGGTGGGGATCTCACCGCTCAGGATCCCCGCGAAGACCTCGGTGGCGTCCCCCCGGAACGGCCGCTCCCCGGTGAGCATCTCGAACAGCACGACGCCGAGCGTCCAGATATCGGTGCGATGATCGATGGTCCTGTCCGCCTTGACCTGCTCCGGGCTCATGTACAGCGGAGATCCGACCATCCCGCCGGGCATGGTGTGCAGTCCGTCGTTGATCGACAGGTTCTTGGCGACACCGAAGTCCAGCACCTTGACGATCCACCCCTCCACGCCGGTCTCCCGGTGCAAGAAGATGTTCGAGGGCTTCAGATCCCGATGGACGATGTGGAGCTCGTGCGCCGCCGCGAGGCCCCTCGCGACGTCTCTGCCGATAGCCGCGCCGATCTCCGGCTCGACACGACGCCTGCGCAGCAACAGCTCGGCCAGCGTCTCGCCCGAGAGCAGCTGCATCACAAGGAACGGATCGCCGGCGTCCGTCTCGGCCATGTCATAGACATCCACGATGTTCCGGTGCTGGAGCGCTCCGCAGCTTCGTGCCTCCCGCTCGAGCCGGACCCGGAGCTCCGGCTCCGCGCGGATCATCCGCTTGAGCGCCACCTCGCGCCCTGTGGCGAGGTTGACCGCCGACCAGACGGAGCCCATGGCGCCCTCGCCGATCTTCTCGACGAGCTTGTACTTGCCATTGATCGCCACACCAGCGCCGGCGGGTGTGTGCGCCTCCAGCTTTGACATAAGACTCTCTCGCGCCCTTTCGCACCGGAACCAGTGCGCCAGGAACAGACCGCGCCGCGTCAGCCGCGCTGAACGCAGGTCGATTCTCGGCGGCGTTGCGCCCCTTCCAGGCGCCCTGCGATCGATCGCGGTCCGGTCACACGCTCGCCATCAAGCAAACACGACACGTGCCACGGGCAGGCGTGCAGCGTCATCGCACCTCCGTGGATGTTCAAGGCGTCCATGCTCCGTCGCATGACCAGCGCCCGCGGCGGCGCCGAGCGGGCTCCACGTCTCAGGCGTGCCTCATGTGGCGCGCAACGAGACGTCCCAGGAGGCATGGCCCGAAGTGAGACATGCCGGGCGGTGTTCTCAGCGTAAGCTCCCCCGCCCCCGTCCTGGCGGATGGCCGAGCGCCCCCCGGCGCGCTGCCGCGCACACCCCCACCCCGACGCGTGCCCCCTGGACCCCCGTCACTCGTCCCGCGACCAGGGCAAGAGCCCCGTCGCAAGGCTCTTCACCGCCGCCGCCAGCTCGATCGGCTCGATCGGCTTGGGCACGTGCATCTGGTAGCCGGCCACGAGCGCCCGCACCCGGTCCTCGGTCCGCGCGTACGCCGTCAGCGCCAGCGCCGGCGTCCGACCCACCTTGCGCGGCAGCAGATCCCGCACCTTCCGGATCAACGAGTACCCGTCCTCGCCAGGCATCCCGATGTCGACGACGAGCAACGCCGGCTCCGACGTCTCCAGCAGCCTGAGCGCCTCGGCGCTCGAGGTCGCCGTGCTGACCTCGGCCCCGCAGCGCCGGAGCACCGCCGAGAGCATCGCGAGCGTGTCGGGATCGTCGTCCGCGATGAGCACGCGCACGCCGGTCAGCCGCGGGAACGGGTTGCGCGGATCGGGCGCGATGCCCGCGCTCGTCAGCGCCGTCGCCGTGGCGCCCGTCGACAGCGGCAGCTGCATCGCGCACGTCGTCCCGCGGCCAGGGCCGGGGCTCGTCATGCGCACCGTGCCGCCATGCAGCCCCACGAGGTGCCGCACGATCGACAGCCCGAGGCCGAGGCCGCCGTGGCGGCGCCCGATGCCGCCGTCCTCGTGCCGGAAACGCTCGAAGACGTGCGGGAGCACGTCCGCCGAGATCCCCTCCCCGTCGTCGGTCACCCGGATCTCGGCGAAGCGCTCGTCCTGCGAGAGCTGCACCTGCACCAGACCCCCGGGGCGCGCGAACTTCACCGCGTTCGACAGCAGGTGCCACACGACCTGCTGGAGCCGCGCCGGATCGCCCTCCACGAACACGCCCTCCGGGTCGAGCTTCGTCTCGATCGCCACGCCCTTGCCGGCGGCCGAGGGGAGGATCGACTCGACCGCCGTCTGCACCGGCAACGTCAGCTCCACCGCGAGCCGCTCGATCTTGAGCGTGCCCGTCACGACCTGCGACGCGTCGAGCAGCTCGTCGATGAGCGTCACCTGGTGCTCGGCGTTGCGCTCGATCGCCGACAGCGCGCGCGTCTCCGCGACCCGATCGAGCGAGCCCGCCTGCATCATCCGCGCCCAGCCGAGGATCGCGTTGAGCGGCGTGCGCAGCTCGTGCGACACCGTCCCGAGGAACTCGTCCTTCAGCCGGTTGGCGTCCTGCACCTCGCGGTACAGACGCGCGTTGTCGAGCGCGAGCGCGGCGCGGTGCGCGACCTCCTCGGCGAAGGCGACGTCGGGCCGCTCGAAGAACCGGCCGGACTCCGACGAGACGAGCGAGATCGCGCCGAGGATCCGCCCGCGCGCCCGGAGCGCCACGACGAGGTAGGAGAGCGGCGCGAGCGCCCGGTTGGCCGCCGCCTCCTCGCTCGTCATCGCCTCGTGCAGGAGCACGTCCCCGCGCACGTCGGCGTAGAGCTCCGACCGGCCCGTGCGCAGCACGCGCGCCACCGGGCCCGGCTCGCCGTCGACGCGGCTCGGGTGGAAGTACCGGAGGAGCGGCTCCTTCAGCGGGCTCACGTGCGCGACCGCGACGTGGCGCAGGCCGAGGCCGTCGTCGATGTCCACAAGGCAGAAATCGGCGAGCACCGGCAGCGCGAGCCGCGCGAGCGACTGGAGCGTGGCCGTGAAGTCGAGCGACGCGGCGAGCGCCGTGCTGAGCTCGGCCAGGAAGGCGAAGCGCCGCGCCGCCTCCTCGGCCTCGGCGCGCGCCGCCTGCACCCGGATCAGGCGCGCGCGCTCCTCCTCGGCCCGCTTGCGATCCGTGATGTCGCGGTGGATGCCGACAAGGAACAGCGGGCGACCCTCCTGGTCGTGCACCGCGTACGCCGTCACCTCGATCGGCACCTCGGAGCCGTCGCGCCGCACGCACGGGACATCGCCGACGAAGGTGCGCGCGTCCTCGATCTGCTGGAGGATCCGGCGCGTGGTCTCCTCGCGGACGTCGTCGCGGTGCAGGAGCGCCATGCTCTTGCCGACGATCTCCTCGGAGAGGTAGCCGAAGATCGACTCGGCCTCGCCCATCCAGTACCGGATGTTGCCCTCGACGTCCGTGACGAGGATCGCCTCGGGCATCTGCTTGAGCACCTCGTGCGAGAGGTGCATCGCCTCCTCCGTCTGCAACGCGGAGAGGCGCGCCCGCTCGAGCGCCTGCGCGCTCTGCTGGACCAGCGCGAGCATGAACGCCCGATCGTCCTCGGAGAACGACTGCGGCGCCGAGAAGCCGAAGCCCACGGCCCCGAGCACGCGCCCCTCGAGGAAGAGCGGGATCGCGGCGTACGCGCGCTCGCCCGTCGCGTCGCAGCAGGACGCGAAGCCCGGCTCGAACTCGCGGAAGCGCCCGTCCGACTCGAGGAAGATCGGCTGCCGCTCGCGGACCGCGCGCGCGAGCGGCAGCTCCGCGCTGAGATCGAACGTCTTGAAGCGCGCGATCTGCGCCTCGAGGTACCCCGTCGAGCGCACCGTCTCGAGCTCGCCGCCGAGCCCGGCGCGCAGCGCCACCATGCCCGTCATCGCGCCGGCGGCCGCGACGACGTCGCTCGCGAGCACGCGGAGCACCGCGGGCGGCGTGATCGCGTCGGACAGCGCGGCCGTGACCGCGAAGAGCCAGGCGGCGCGATCCGCGCTCCGCTCCGCCGACTGGCGCGCCTCCTCCGCCTTCCGGTAGAGATAGGCGTTGTCGAGCGCCAGCGCGACGCGGTGCGCGAGCTCGGCCGCGAGCACGAGGTCGTCCGCGGAGTAGATGCGGTTCGACTCGGAGACGCCGAACGAGAGCACGCCGAGCTTGCGGCCGCGCGCGATGAGCGGCACCGCCATGGCCGAGCGCGTGCCGAGCTGCTCCAGCGCGGCGGCGCGCTCGACGGCCCCCTCGCCCTGATCGCCGTCGAGCTCGTGCAGGAGCTCGGACTCGCCGCTGTGCAGCACCTTCGCGATGCCGAGGCGCTCCTCGGCGTCGGGCGAGATCGCGCGCAGGAGCCCCTCGCGCTCGGGGTTCACGTGCCTCGCCGCGACCCGGCAGAACCGGGGCTTCGGCGCGCCCGCAGGCCCCGCGCGATCGGAGCCCGCCGCCTCGGCCGCGGCGCGCTGGCGCCGCTGCGCGTGGATCCCCGGCGCGGGCGTGACGTCGAGCGCGCTCACCCCGGGCGCGAACGGCGGCCCGCCGGCTTCGGACGGCGGCGGCGGCGGCGGCACGGAGCCGATGAGGCCCATGGCGTCGGCGGTGCCGCGCTCGATCAGGTCGACCGTGCACCAGTCCGCGAGGTAGGGCACCGACAGGCGCGCGAGCCGCTCGAGGATCGTGTGCGGATCAAGCGATCCGGTGAGCTGCTCGCTCGCGTCCGCCAGGAACATCAGCTCATTATGGATCGCCCCACCGCGGGGAGGATTCACGACCTGCCATGCCATGGCGGTCTCGCTGGGATGGCCTTCACGCTCCATGATGGTCGCCGGCGGCCGCATCGTAGCGAGGGCCGATCGCAGAAGCCAGCGGCGTAGAAACAGAGAGCGACGCCTAACCGTCGGCGCTGAGCCGCGCGCGGGCGCGGTGGACAAGCGTCTGGACGGCCCGATGCGACTCGTCACGGACCGCGCCGACGTCCTGGCCTGCCGTGGCGATGGGCGCGCCGACCTCGATCGCCGCGGGGATACGTCGCGCACGGCTCACCCGGGCCATGTGCGCCGCGAGCGACTCGTCCGCGTAGGAGGAACCGTCGCCGCCGTACGCGAGCCCGACAGGGACGATCTCCGCCCCGACGCGGCACGCCGCGGTGAAGCCGCCCGCGCGGAACGGCCGCACCTCATCTCCGGAGAAGGTGGTCCCCTCGGGGTAGACCATCACACCACGGCCGCGCCTGAGCGCCGTGGACATCGCCTGCACGACCGCGGAGCCGCTCCGCTTGCTCGATCGGTCGACGAAGAGCGTTCCGACGCGGCGCGCCGCCATGCCGATGACCGGCCAGGCGGCGAGGTCGGCGCGGCTCACGACGGTCGCCTCGAAGAAGGCGAGCGTGACCATGATGTCGAGCGCGGAACGGTGATTCATCACGAACAGCCGCCCGAGGCCCGCTGGATCGCGGCCGGGGTAGTACGCCCCGCTCGCCATGGCGGGGTCGACCGCGCCTCCGGTGGGACCTTGCGCCGGCTCCGCCTGGACGAGGCCGCCGGCGCGCACGTCGAGGCCGTACAGCTTCAGGAGCGCGCGCCCGTAGCGGCGCATCCATGTGTGGAGGACCACTTCGCGATCGGGCGCGCTGGAGAGCGCGGTGTCGATCTCGAGCAGGCCGTACATGCCGAAGGTGAGGCCGACGAAGCCGGCGGCCCGGAGGGGGAAGCGGAGGGCGTCGAGGGGAAGAGCGCTGGCCATGCCTCGGATCTCCAGGTCGCCGGGCGGATCAGGCGCCGGCGACGGGGGCGCCCTCGAGCAGGCGCTTGAGGACATCGTTCACGACGGCCGGGTTCGCGCTGCCCCCCGTCTTCTTCATGATCTGCCCGACGAAGAAGCCGAGCAGCGCGGTCTTGCCGGCGCGGTACGCCGCCGCCTGCTTCTCGTTCGCGGCGATGATCGACGCGGCGATCGCCTCGATCGCGCCGGCGTCGCTCATCACGGCCATCCCCTTGTCGCGGACGATGTCGCCGGGCGCCCGGTCGGTGCCGGCCATCTCCGTGTACACCTCCTTGGCCTGCTTGCCGCTGATCGCCCCCTCGTCGACGAGGCGGAGCAGCGCGGCCACCTGCGCCGGGGAGACCGGGAACGCGGCGGACAGGCCCGTGGTGCGGGTGTCGCGCAGCACCTCGCCCTGGACGAAGTTCGCGACCTTCACCGCGTCGCCGTGGAGGCGCGCCGCCTCCTCGAAGAACGCCGCGATCTGCGGGTGGCCGCTCAGGACCGACGCCGCGTACGGGGTGAGCCCGAGCGCCTCGGCGAAGCGGCGGCGCTTGTCGGCCGGCGGCTCCGGGAGCGCGGCGCGCACCTCGGCGAGGAACGCCTCGTCCACGACGAGCGGCGGCAGGTCCGGCTCGGGGAAGTAGCGGTAGCCGGACTCGTTCTCCTTGTCGCGGAGGAGGTACGTCTCCTTCTTCTCCGCGTTGTACCCGCGGGTCTGCTGCCGCACCCGGCCGCCCTGCTCGATGAGCGCGATCTGCCGGCGGATCTCGAGGTCGATCGCCTCGACGACGAAGCGGAACGAGTTGATGTTCTTGAGCTCGGTGCGCGTGCCGAGCTTCGTCTCCCCGACCCTGCGGACCGAGACGTTGGCGTCGCAGCGGAAGCTGCCCTGCTCGAGGTTGCCGTCGTTCACGCCGATGAACATCAGGATCTCGCGCAGCCGCTTCAGGTACTCGGCCGCCTCGACGCCCGAGCGGAGGTCGGGCTCGCCGACGATCTCGATGAGCGGCGTGCCGGCGCGGTTGAGATCGACGACCGACAGGCCCCCGAGGCCGTGGAGGTTCTTGCCGGCGTCCTCCTCCATGTGGACGCGCGTGATCCCCGCCCGCCGCTTCCCCGCCTCGGTCTCGATCTCGAGCACGCCGCGCAGCGCGAGCGGCCGGTCGAACTGGCTGAGCTGGAAGCCCTTGGGGAGGTCCGGGTAGAAGTAGTTCTTCCTCGCGAAGATGCTGCTCTCCTGGACGGCGCAGCCGAGCGCGAGCGCGGCGCTCACCGCCATCCGGACCGCCTCGCGGTTCAGCACCGGGAGCGCGCCCGGCAGGCCGAGGCAGACCGGGCAGGTGTGCGTGTTCGGCGGGTCGCCGAAGCTTGTCGCGCAGCCGCAGAACGCCTTGGTGCGGGTGAGGAGCTGCGCGTGGACCTCGAGCCCGATGACCGCCTCGAAGGAGCCGTACGTCGTCGCCATGGCCCGCTCTTCTAGCAGAACCACGCCCCGGCGAGAGGCCCCCCCGGGCGAGGCTGGCTCAGTGATCCGCGGCTTCGCGCGACAGGCCGGGGTGCGTCGGGTCGCCCGGCTCGTGGCGCCTGTTCGCCGTCAGGCGCGAGCCCTCGCGATCGGACAGGCTCATGAGGAGATCGCGCCGGTAGATGAACTGCTCGCGCGAGTCGTAGGGCACCGCGTGGAGCCCCGTGTCCATGCGGATGGCGTCGACGGGGCACGCCTCGACGCAGTAGCCGCAGAAGACGCAGCGGAGCTCGTCGATGACGAAGCTGCTCGGGTACCGCTCGTAGCCTTGCCGCCGATCGCCCTCGGGGTACTCGGCCGGCTCGATCGCGATGCACTGCGCCGGACACGCGGTCGAGCAGCAGAGGCACGCGACGCAGCGGGGCGAGTTGTCGTCGCGCAGCGTGAGCCGGTGGATGCCCCGGAAGCGCTCCGGGTAGGGGCGCTTCTCCTCGGGGTAGCTGATCGTCGTCACCCCCGGCTCGAGCGAGTGGAGCACCGGGTCGGGCTTCTGGCCGAGCACCATCTCCTTCGTGTTCTTGAAGAAGTGCCTCATCGTGATCCCCAGCCCCTTGACGATCTCGGGGATGTAGGCCTGCACGTCGGCGCTCCGGACAGGACGCGGCACCGGCTTGCCGACGACGGGCCGGCCGGCCGGCTTCGTCCAGGGGTTGCTCGGGGTAGCTTTCGCCATGGGATCCTCCTCTACGCCTGCTGCGGCGACGCCTTGGTGCCCCCCGCCGCGGCGGCGAACCGGGCAGAGGTTGAAGCGAGGGTGCGCTGGCGATCGATCGGCTCGAGGAGACCGGCGATCAGCGCCACGACCGCCGCGAACCCGCCGACGGCGACGAGCGCGTGGGAGACGTCGGCGGCGACCTGGAGGCCGCTGCGGAGCCCCTCGGGCGCCGAGTCGACGGCCAGCACCACGATGCCCGTCACCATCATGTTGACGAGCGTGAGCGGCAGGAGCTTCGTCCACCCGAGCCGCATCACCTGGTCATAACGGAAGCGCGGCAGCGTCCAGCGGAAGAAGACCTGCACCCACGTCATGAGGATCGTCTTGCCGAAGAACGCGAGGGCGTACGTCAGGCTCACGGCGAGGTGGGTCATCTTGTACTGGAACAGCACCGTCTCGCCGAAGACGACGTTGATGCCGTCGCGGTCCAGGAACGGCAGGTGGTAGCCGCCGAAGAAGAGCGTCACGAGGAGCGCGCTCGACGTGATGAGCTCCACGTACTCGCCCGTCATGAACATGCCGAACTTCATCCCGGAGTACTCGACGAAGTAGCCGGAGACGATCTCGCTCTCGCCCTCGGGCTGGTCGAACGGGATGCGCTTCGTCTCGGCCGCGAGGGCCGCGAGGAACAGGAAGAACGCGAACGGCTGGACGAAGATCCCCCACGCGTGCTCGGCCTGCCACTGCACCATGTCGCCGAGCCGGACGCTGCTGTAGATCATGAACAGCCCGACGACGCTGAGGCCCATCGCGACCTCGTAGCTGACCATCTGGCTCGCGGCGCGCAGGCCGCCGAGCAGCGAGAACTTGTTGTCGCTCGCCCAGCCGGCGAGCGCGGCGCCGATGATGCCGGTGCCCGCCATCGCGAAGATGTAGAGGATGCCGACGTTGAGGTCGGCGACCTGGAGGCTCGCGACGTGGCCGCCGCACGTGAACGCCTGGTCGACCGTCCGCTTGAGGAGCGGCAGGTCGGCGAAGCCGAAGACCCCGTCGCCGTTGTCCTCGAAGCAGAGCTTGTCGCCGAAGGGGATGACCGCGAACGTCACCAGCGCCGGGAACATCGCGAGCAGCGGCGCGAGCGAGTGGAGGAGCCGATCGCCCTTCGGCGGGATGAAGTCCTCCTTCCAGATCATCTTGATCGCGTCGGCCGCTGCGTGGAGCGTGCCGAGCAGGCGCAGCGCCACCTTGCCCTCGGGCACGCGCAGCGCGGTGTACGCGCCCGTCACGACGAGCAGCGCGCCGAGCAGCACGCACACGACCCGCGCGGCGGTGGGCGCCGCCGAGAGCGGGACCGCCTGCGTGACGAAGAAGGCCAGCACGTGCGCCATGACGCCCGCGTAGAAGATGCTGCGGGGGTCGAAGCGGGCGAGCGCCTCCTCGGCCGCGTTGATCGGGCCGCCCCGGCGGGCCGCCGCGCAGAACACGAGCAGGCCGAGCCAGGTCACGAAGACCGCGAACTGCGCGCCGATCACCAGCGCCTCGACGGCGACCGGCGCGGGCATCGCGCGCGTCGCCGTGAACACGGCGAGCGCCCCGAGCAGCGCCGGCGGGAAGAACACGACGCCGCGCACGATCATGGACGGCAGGTAGACGACCGCCCGGTTCGGACCGACGCGGTCCTGCACCATCGCGCCCTGGCGCCGGTCGGCCCAGGTGGCGATCGCCGCCATGTTCAGCAGGAACATGACGACGATGAGAATCTTCACGATCGCGAGAGCGAGCTCGACGACAGTCATGCCGTGGCCTCCGTCTTCTTCGGCTCGACGCGCGACCCGTCGGCGACAGCGGTCGCCGCCGCGGTGTGCGCGGGGGGCGCGGCGCCGAGCACCGCGGCCGGCGCGCCCGCCCCCGCGACCGCGCCGGGCGGCATCGCGCGGCGCAGCTCGGCGAGGGTCTTCCACCCGGTCTCGTACCCGAGCGTGCGCCCGAGCCGGCCGATGAGCTCCCAGGCCGGCCGCGCGTCGCCGTGCGGGAGCAACGCCCGCTCGCTCCGCTGCGCCAGGCCCTTCCTGTTCACGTACGTCCCCTCGGCCTCGGCCCAGGAGCACGCCGGCAGCGCGACGCGCGCCGCCTTCGCCAGCGGCCCCTCGTGGGCGGCGATCGTCACCACCCCCTTGAGCCGCGAGAGCGCCCGCTGCGCCTCGCCCGCGTCGACCTCGAGGTCCGACCCGAGGGCGACGACGTACGCGTACTGCCCCGACGCGATCCCCTGGAGCAGCTCCGCGACAGGGCGCGGCGGGGTCACCGCCGCGATCTGCACGGCGCCGCGGGTGTTCGGGTTCTTGTCCTCGCTGATCAGGATGTCGTCGCCCTGGCCGAGCGGCCTGCCCGACACGAAGAAGTCGGTCGCGCCGAGGTACGTCGTGGCGAGGTGGTAGAGCGCGAAGTTGTCCTCGTTCGAGTGCTGGGCCGACAGGACGATCGCGACCCGCGACGGGTCGTCGGCGTGGCCGCCGAGCTGCTCCTTGGCCGCGGCGAGGGCGTCCTCGATGCTCGCGTCGTCGTTGCCGACGAGCGCCGTGAGCAGCCGCCCGTCGACCGCGTGCCGGTACGACAGCATGCCGTCGTCGCACATCCAGTACGTGTTGACCGCCATGTTCTCGCGCGGGCGGTGCCGGTACGGCGTGTTGTTGCGCGGATCGTAGTCGAGGTAGGCGTTGCAGCCCGTCGCGCAGCCCTGGCAGATGGTCCGGGCGCTGCGGAGGAACCAGACCCGCGCCTTGAACCGGAAGTCGCGCGACGTGAGCGCGCCGACCGGGCAGACGTGCTCGGTCATCAGCGTGTAGTTGTGGTCGAGCTCGCGCCCCGGCGAGACCGTGATCTCCCCGAGGTTGCCGCGCTCGCGGACCGAGAGCACCGGATCCTGCGCGAGCTCGTTGCAGACGCGGATGCACCGCGTGCAGACGATGCAGCGCTCGGCGTCGTAGACGATGGTCGGGCCGAAGGTGACCGCCTTCGGCTTGTGGACCGGCTCCTGGTGCATCCGCTTGCCCTTGCGCTGATGCTCGAGCCAGTAGTCCTGGAGACGGCACTCGCCGGCCTGGTCGCAGATCGGGCAGTCGACCGGGTGGTTCAGGAGCAGCAGCTCCTGCACCGCCGAGCGCGCCTCGGACACGTGATCGCTGCCGTCGGACAGCACCTCCATGCCGCTCGCGCACGCCATCTGGCAGGCCGGCTGGAGCTTCGGCTTGGCCGCCGGCACGTAGTCCTGCTTCGCCGCGTCCCACCGGAGGATGTCGAGGCTCATCGCCGGCCTCCCGGGCGGCGGCAGCACCTCGACCAGGCACATCCGGCAGTTGGCGGCGACGCTGAGGCCCGGGTGCCAGCAGTAATGGGGGATGTCGATCCCGGCGCGGTGCGCCGCGCGGATGATCGTGTCACCGCTCTCGAAGGGGATCTCCCTTCCGTCGATCTTGATCGTAGGCATCGTGCTCTCGATTCCCGGCGGGGCCGCGGGCGCCCCAGCTTCCTTAGGTCGATGACGGGAGCGCCGTCGCTAGTGGTCGCACTCCCCGCCGATCATGTTGAGGGAGCCGAAGGTCGGCACGACGTCGGGGATCATCAGCCCGGTGATGAGCTGGGAGAGCCCCTGCGTCGTGGCGAAGCACGGCGGGCGGATGCGGACGCGGTAGGGCGTGCCGCTGCCGTCGGAGACGAGGTAGAAGCCGAGCTCGCCGTTGCCGGCCTCGGTGTACGAGTAGCACTCGCCGGCGGGCACCTTGATGCCCTCCATCACGATCTTGAAGTGCTGGATGGTCGCCTCGATGGTGGTGTAGACCTCCTCCTTCGGCGGCAGCACGATGCGCGGATCGTCGATGTTGATCGGGCCCTCGTCGGGCATCTGATCGAGCGCCTGCTCGATGATCCTCGCCGCCTGGCGGATCTCCTCCTGGCGGCACATGAACCGGTCGTAGTTGTCGCCCCGCGTGCCGACCGGCACGTCGAACTCGAAGCGGTCGTAGACCATGTACGGGTTCGCGCGGCGCACGTCGTACGGCACGCCGGTCGCCCGGAGCACGACGCCGGTCCAGCCGAGCGCGAGGGCGTCCTCCTGCGACATCCGCCCGATGCCGTCGAGGCGATCGAGGAAGATGCGGTTCTTCAGGATGAGCTTCTCGGCGTCGCTGATGAGCGTGAGCACGCGCGCGAGGCCCACCCGCACCATCGCCTTGAAGTCGGGCGTGGGCGGCCGCGCCATGCCGCCGACGCGGCCGAAGCTGTGCGTCAGGCGCGCCCCCGTCTCCTCCTCGAAGATCTCCCAGAAGATCTCGCGCGCGCGGCACAGGTAGAGGAACGGCGTGAAGGCGCCGAGCTCCATGGCCATGGCGCCGCTGCAGATCATGTGATCGCAGATGCGCGCCAGCTCGCCGAGGATCACGCGGTAGTACTGGCAGCGCTCGGGGACCGTGACGCCGAGCATCTTCTCGACCGCCAGCGCGAAGCCGACGTTGTTGAGCATCGGCGAGACGTAGTTGAGCCGGTCGACGTACGGGAAGACCTGCGTCCACGTGCCGCGCTCGCACATCTTCTCGAAGCCGCGGTGCAGGTAGCCGATCTGCACGTCGGCCTTGTTGATCGTCTCGCCGGACAGCTCGAGCACGATCCGCACCGTGCCGTGCATCGCCGGGTGGGACGGCCCCATGTTGAGGAGCATCGGCTCGCTCGGCAGATCGAGCGAGGCCTCGTCCAGATCGCGATCCAGGGGTTCCATCGGTCAGCTCCGCTCCTGCAACGCACCCACGCCGATGCCCTGCGGTTTGCCGTTGTTCGCGGCCTCATCCCCGCCGGTCGACTCGAGCGACGGCCCCGTCCCGGGGTCGAGCCGCGCGAAGTCGTGCGTCTGGCGGCCGAAGGCCATGCCCTCGTCCGGGCCGAACGGCGGCAGCTTGCCGATGTTCGGCACCTCCCGGAACGGGATGAGCGGCTGGATGCGGTCGGCGGGGTAATCCTTGCGCAGCGGGTGCCCCACGAACTCCGGGTACATCAGGATGCGCCGGAGGTCCGGGTGCCCACGGAAGACGATGCCGAGCAGGTCGTAACACTCGCGCTCGAACCAGTCCGCGCCCTTCCACACCGACACGACGGAGTCGATCTCGGCGCCGTTGCCCTCCTCGTCGCCCACGCGCGCCTTGATCCGGATGCGGTGGTTCTTCTCGAGCGAGCGCAGGTGGCAGACCACCTCGAAGCGGGGCACGTCGCCGCGCCAGAGGTAGTCGACCGCCGTGAGGTCGACGAACATGTTCATCCGGGTCCGCGGGTCGTTGCGGAGGAAGAGGGCGGCGTCGCGCCACACCGCCGGATCGAGCACGGCCGTGTCGTCGCCGAACTGCGAGTGCGTCTCCAGGACGGCGCCGGGGAACTGCGCCGTGAGGATCTCGAGGACCTTCTTGCTCATGGCTGGCTCCGCTCCTTGCGCTGGAGGGTGACGAGGCGCTCCGAGGTCTGCGCCGGGTCCTCGCGCGGCTTGACGATCGCCGGCGCGCGGTCGCCGCGCGCGATCTTGTCCTGGAGCAGCAAGAGGCCGTCGAGCACCGCCTCGGGGCGCGGCGGGCACCCCGGCACGTAGACGTCGCAGGGGATGATCTTGTCGATGCCGGCGACGGTCGTGTAGTTGTCGTAGAAGCCGCCGCACGAGGCGCACGTGCCGAAGGCGAGCACCCACTTCGGGTCCGCCATCTGCTCGTAGATGCGCCGGAGCGCGGGCGCCTGGCGCTGGCTGATGGTCCCCACCACCCAGAGCAGGTCGGCCTGGCGCGGCGAGAAGCGCGGCACCTCGGCGCCGAACCGCGCCATGTCGTAGCGCGGGCTCGCCATGGCCATGTATTCCATGCCGCAGCAGGCCGTCACGAACGGGTACTGGAACAGGGAGTACTTCTTCGCCCAGTTGAGCAAAGCGTCCAGGCGCGTGGTCGCGAACCCGTGCTCGGAGCCCTCCATCACCCGCGTCGAGGGGCCTCCGCCCTTCACTTCTCCCATTCCAGAGCTCCCTTCTTCCACACGTACACGAGCACGACGGCGAGCATCGCGACGAACGAGCTCATCGTCGCGAGGCCCGTCCACCCCAGGGAGCGGAACTGGACCGTCCACGGGTAGATGAGCACCGCCTCGATGTCGAACACGACGAAGAGGATCGCCGTCAGGTAGAACTTCACGCTCGGCTTGACGAATCGCCCGCCCGTCGAGTCGCTGCCGCACTCGTACGGCATCATCTTCTCGGGCGTCGGGTTCCTCGGACCGAGGAGCGACGTCAGCGTGAACATCGCGAGCGCGATGATCGCGGCGACGAGAAACAGCAGGAACAAGGGGATGTAGGTGGCCATCGAGAGAGCACTCCTACGGGTCGGCCCCGGGGAGGGTCGACCGCCTCGCCGCGGCGCGCGGCGTCTCGGGCGAGACCTCAGGGCCCGCGGCCCCGAACCATGCAGTCCAACAAGGTGAGAGCGACGCGGCGATTGCTGCCTGAAACAGCAAAAATCCGAGCGATCCCGGCTTAATCCGCGCCGGATCTAGTCGGCCGCCGCGGGGGTGTCAATGGAGGCGCTCAGTCAACCGGCGGGCAACCGGCGGGGTCGCACTCCTAGGAGCGGTTCGCCACGAGGACCAGCCCTCTCCACGCGGTGAGCGCCGTACCCAGGCTGTCCTCGATCTCCCGGATCTCCTCGACCATCTCGGCGTCCGGCACGCCGACGCTCCGCGCCTCGCGGACGCAGGCGAGCGCGGCCACGTACTTCTTGCGGTGCACGAACGCCCGCGCGAGGAGCGGCCAGATGTGCTTCGGCGGGGCGCCGAGGTTCGCGGCGCGCCGGAGGGGGCCGATGGCCTCGCCCGCACGGCCGTCTTCGAGCATGGCCTCGCCCAGCCGGCGGAAGATGTCGCCGGCCGCGGCCCCGTCGTGCGCGTACTGGACCGCGAGGCGCATGACCTCCTCGCCCTGGTGCTCCTCGCCGAGCTTGACGCACGCGGTGCCGAGCAGGCCGAGCCCCTTGGCGATGAGGCTGCGGGCGTCCGGGGTGAGCATCTGCCCCTCGGGGGTGCGCAGGAAGATCGCGAGCGGCGCCGGCCAGGTGCCGAGCAGCTGGATCACCTTCGGGAAGTCGCCGCGCTGCGAGGCGACCTCGGCCTCGGCGACCTTGGTGAGGTCGATGGCGGAGCGCGCGCCGGCCGAGGCGCGCTCGAGCTCGTCGCGCACGTGCGAGCGGATGCGGGCGCGGAACTCGTTGAGCTCGTGCGTCTCCTCGATGCCGTCGCGCAGCAGGAGGAGGCGCGAGGTCTTCCCCTCGACGGAGAGCTTGCGGAGGCTGTAGCCGTAGAGCGGGGCGAGCAGCAGGTAGCGGACGCCGATGTGGAGCTGGATGCCCTCGAGGTCGGTGTCGCGCTCGGGGGCCTGCGGCGTCGTGTCCTCCGTGAGGAGGGCGCCGACGAGGCGGTGGCGGAAGTCGGCGAGCGTGAGCCGCTGGACGTCGCCGTCGATCTCCTCCTCGCCCGGCGGCGCGATAACGAAGTCGACGAGCGTGTTGTCCGGGTTGCGGCGGTCGACGGTGAGCGCCGTGATGCGGGCGCCGGTAATCATCGAGAAGGCAAAGAACGCCTCGCCCACGATCTCACAGAGCGCCTGGAAGCTGCCGATGCCGTCGCCTATGCGCTCGAACCAGCCGTCGGTCCGGACGGCATCGAGGGAGAACACGCGTTCCTTTGGCATGATTCGACCCGGATCACAGGGGGCGCGTCCCGGATGACGGACGCGAGTCCCAGGGGGCGAGACTCGCACGGGCGCGCGCTGCTCTCAAGAAAACTCCTAGGGAACGCCCGTCGCGTGTCGCGCATCGGGCCTCGGGAGCGCGCGCGCGCCGCCGCCATCCGTCATCCATCGCGCCACGCCGGTCCACCTGCCCCCACCGCGCCTCGAGCTTCGCCCTCCTCCGCTCGCCCCTCGGCCGAGGAGGCGCAGCGGGCGGCCTCAACCACCAAGACGCCAAGGACGCCAAGAAGAGATTTTTTTAACCCTCTTGTCCCTTGGCGTCCTTTGCGCCTCCTCCTCCGGGTCGATGCACGACCGGCCAGGCCTGGTCTAGGGCTCGGGCTCGGGCTCGGGCTCGGCGTTGATGTGCAGCACGAGGTTGCCGGACGAAGACGACCGGCTGTCGCCGATGATCGTGATCACCTGGCCCGCGGTGAGGGTCACGCTCACCCGCGAGGCGAGCCCGATCGCGTTGTCGTTGCATGCGAGCTCGGTGCCGGT
>JAICEP010000045.1 GCA_025924095.1 Sorangium sp. | reverse complement strand
TCACCTGGGCGCGCGCGCCGCTCCCGACGATGGGCCTCTCGCGGGTCGGCGTCCTCGGCGGCGAGCTCCTCGCCGAGGGGCTCCTCGCGTCGGCGACCTGGGACCCGCGGCGCGCGCCGGCGTTCTCGCGCAGCGCGGCGACGCTCCCGCGCGCCGACGTCGAGCTCGCCATCGCGGCCCCGCGCGCCCCGTCCGCCGCCTCGATGGGGTTCGGGCGGGCGGCGATCACCGGCGACCGCTACGTCGAGGCGGTGCGCCCGGACGACGCCGGCGCGCCGTGGCGCCTCGCGAGCGGCCCCATCGACGGCCCGCTCAAGGAAGCGCCCCTGCCGGGCACGGGCGAGTGCGGGAGCATCAAGCTCGGCGCGAGCGGCCGGCGCATCGTCGCGGTGTGCTCCGAGCCGGACGGCGACCGCATCGTGGCGCGGGTGCTCCGCAGCGAGGACGGCGGCGGCGCGTGGTCGCCGGCCGCCACGCTGGAGACGCCCGACATCGACCAGGTCGGCGTCGCGGTGGCGCCCGAGGGCGCGGCGCTCCTGACGGGCGTCTGCAAGCCGAGCGACGGCGCGGACAGCTGCAAGCCGACCGCGCCGCTGCTCCTGACCCGCGAGGGCGAGAGCGACGAGCGCGACGCGGTGGCCCTCGCGGCGGCCCCCACGCTCGGCGCCCCCGCCGTGCTGCCCGCGTTCTCGGCGGACGGGCGCTCCGCCTACTTCCTCGGTTACCGCGGCAAGGACGAGCGCCTCGCGCTGTTCGTCTCGCACGACGGCGGCGAGACCTTCGCGCCGCGCTCGCTCGACACGACCGCCGCGGCGTCGCCGGCCCCCCGGGGAGACGGCGCCGAGGACGAGGAGGAGGACGCCGAGGGCGGGCCGGGCGACCGCCCGTCGCCCGAGGGGCTCGAGATCGTCGAGGAGAGCGCGCTGCGCCCCGCGGACGACGGTACCGTCGGCTTGCTGCTCTCGGAGCGCGGCTCGCTCACGTACCTGACCGCCGACGACGACGGCCGGGTGCTCACGGTGGCGACCACGCCGACGGACGCCGCGGCGCTCGCCGGCTTCGGGCGGCGCGTTGTCGCGCTGGCGGCGCGGTCGTCGCGCGCAGGCGGCGAGGACGTCGCGGCGCTCTGGGAGTCGCTCGACGGCGGCGTGACCTGGGCGGAGCTCCCGGAGATTCCGGCGCTCTCGCGCGAGCTCTCCCAGGCCCCGATCGCGTGCGGCGCGAGCGGCTGCCTCTTCGGCGACGTCGCGACCCGCGTCGGCTGGGGCGGCCAGGCCGAGGGCGCGCCGCCGCGCGTGCCTGAGCCTGCGCCGCGCGCCCAGCCTGCCGTGCGCGCGCCCATCGTCTGCGAGACGCTGCCGTCCTCGAAGTGGACGCGCATCGACCACGTCGACTCGAGCGGCCTCGGCCTGCCCGACGGCGACGAGCTCCTGCGCGGCCGGTCGGTCTGGTCGTTGCTCACGCGCGCCCCGAGCGGCGCCATCGACGTCGTCTCCGCGGTGCTCCCCGAGTCCGGCGCCGGCGAGGCGCGCGTCATCACGCGACCGCTGTTCCCCGCGGTGCCGGCGGGGGCCGGGAGAGCGCGGGTGGCGACCAACCTCACCCTGCAGATGGAGGGCTACGCCGCGGCGCGCGTGCGGATCCCCGGCGGCGCGGCGAAGCCCGGCGCGCCGATGCGCAACGTCGAGGTCGCCTGGGAGAACTGGATGGACGGCACCTCGGGCCGCGGCGTGATCCCCGACGCCGGCCCGTTCGAGCTCGGCGACGTGAAGGTCGCTCCGGACGCCGCGCGCCAGCCGCCAGCGGGCGCGCGCCCTCAGCCCGGCCCTCAAGGCGCGGCCCCGCGCCGCGCGCCGCCTCCCGAGGATTTCTTCGATCCCGCGCTCCTGTCGGTCTCGCTGGGCGGGCTCTTCGTCCGCCCGCACTCCGGCAGCGCGCACTCGGCGCTCACGTTCTTCTACGAGCCGTCCGGCAAGCTCCAGCGCTTCGACTTCCCGTCCTGGCCCGCGTCGGGCCTCCACGGCAGCCTCGACGTGCGTGCCGACGCCGTCTTCGCGGACGGCCGGCCCGTCGGCGTGGGGATGGTCCGGCAGGCGTCGAGCGGCCCGGTGACGGGGATGCTGCTCGCTCACCGCCCGGCCCCGGCGCCCTCTGCCGGCGCGTCCACCTCACCGGGCCCAGGCGCCGCGTGGACGATCGACGCCGTGACCGTCGCGCCTCCCGCGGGCCGCGATCGGGTCGTGCACACCGACTGGACTTACGCTGGCAAGTCGATCGGCGTCACGACGCTTGTCGCCGATCCAGGGCATGCGATCGCCTGGGCCGTCTTCCAGCCCTTCCGTGGAGACGGAACGCTCGGCCCTGCGCAGCCGTTGCCGACGCCGTTCGATCTCGGCGACGCGCCGCGCCCGTGCTCTGCCGCCGATCGCGCGGCGACCGCGCGCCACGAGGCGCCGCTTTTCCTGGGCAGCGAGGCCCTGTTCCCGGGCACGCGCCACCCCGTCGTCGTCACCGACGCCGCCGGCCCCTCCGGCGCGCCCGAGGTGATGGTGCTCCTGACCGCCTCCACGGTGCTCCACGGAACGCCGTCCGCGCCGTGCGTCGCCGGCTGGGACGCACGGGCGATCGGGCGGGCTCCTCTTTCCGCGATCCTCCCCGGCGATCTTGCGCAGTCGTGGCTGTTCCGGGCTGCAGCGAGCTCGTCGGGCGCGAGCGGCGCGGGCGGCACGGCCGTCGAGCTCCGCCCGATGGCCTGCCGCTTCGATCCGGGCGCGAAGGTCCCGGAGGCGGTATGGAGCGAGCCGGCCACGGCGCGCCCCGATGGCTGAACGCTGAGCGACGGCCCAAAAAAGGATGAATGAAACGAAGCAGATGGTGCGATGAAACGATCCCGGATCCTGGCTTGCGGTAACCTTCCAGGGCCCCGCGTCTGCGCTTCGGCGCTTGCGTTGGTGGTCTCTGCGGCGATAGCCTGGCCTGCCTGAAAGGGAGGCGGCATGATCCGGAAGCGACGGCGGTTCGAGCTCAGGAAGACGCTGTTTCTGCTTCCGAACCTGATCACGCTCTCATCGATATTCTGCGGCTTCGACTCGATCCGGCGCTCTGCGACCGCGCAGTCGGAGGATGACTTTTACCGCGCCGCCCTGCTGATCGTCTTCGCGATGTTCTTCGACACCCTCGACGGGCGTGTCGCGCGGATGACGAAGACCCAGAGCGCCTTCGGCCTGCAGATCGACTCGCTGGCCGATATCGTTTCGTTCGGCGTGGCGCCGTCGATGCTCGTGTACCAGTGGACGCTGCACCGCTTCGATCTCGCGGGGCTGCTCGTGGCGTTCATCTTCACGGCGTGCGGCGCGGTCCGGCTGGCGCGCTTCAACGTCCTTTCCATGGGCGAGGCGGGCAAGCCCGCGAAGCCCTCGAAGTACATCGTCGGCCTGCCGATCCCGGGCGCGGCGGGGATCCTTGTCTCGATCGTGGTGGCGAACCACGCGGCCGCCGGCGAGATCGGCGGCGAGCGCTACGCCTCGGCGATCCTCGTGACAACGACGATCCTGTCGCTGCTGATGGTCTCGACGATCCGGTTCCGCTCGTTCAAGGATCTCCGGCTCAACGTCCGGACGGTGCTCTTCGTCGCGTTCGCGGTCGGGTCGAGCGCGGTGATCTCGACGCAGCTGCAGCCTGCGTTCGTGCTCGTGTGGCTGCTTGGCTTCTACGTGCTGCTCGGGATCTTCGAGTCGCTCTGGCACCTGCCGGCGCGCCTCCGCGGCCTGCCGCGGGACTCGGTGCCTCCGCCCAGGGTGCCCCCTCCGGCCTGACGCGTGCCTGGCCCGGGGCCATCCCTTGCCGCCGGCGTCGCGGTCCAACCGCTCGGGCCTGTTTTTGAGTAGACTGCGCGCGATGAAGAACCGCGTGTTCTTTCCGCAGGCCGCGCTCGACGACTGGATCGCGAGCGACCGCGTCGATCTGAACAACGACGAGCTTCTGATCAAGACCGAGGGCCGCCGCTACAAGATCATCGAGGCGATCCGCGTCCTCCGCGAGGTGACGGGCTCGGCGGACATCCACGAGGTCCTCGGCAGGGTCAAGACGCGCGCGTTCCTGCGGGAGCTCGGCGCGGAGATCCTCGAGGGGTCCATGATCATCGGCGACAACGCGTACGACGTGATCCCGGGGTTCATCGGCGCGCCGGTGGGCACGTTCGCCGAGCACCGCAAGGCCGCGACGGCGTCGATCGCGACGAACAGCAGCCTGACGAGCGACGAAGAGCTCCTCGCCGCGTTCCTGACGAGCGAGATGTAGCGACACCGCATCACGTCGCGTCGGCGCCTCGGTCGGGGGCGCATCGGTGTCCCTGATCGGGGCGCACCGGCGCCCCTGACGCAGCGGCGCGCCGGCGGTCGGGGGCTCCCGTCCGCGCATGAACCGGCTCTTCCGCGCCATCGGGTCGGCTCCGACGAGAGTACGCCTCCGCCTTCGAGGCCGGCGGGCCATCCCCGGTGAGGCACGCTATAACGGGGGCCATGCCCGAGGTCATCTCCGGGATCAGCTTTGCGCTCGCGCTGCTGTTCTACGGTGCCGCCAGCGCCCTGTTCTTCTTCGACGTCGCCCGGAGCCGCACGCGGCTCCCCTCCGCGGGCGACCTCGCGGGCCTCCTTGGCGGGCGGGTGCACGTCCACGACCCCACCGCGCGGCCGAGCTCTGCCGTCGTCGTCTCCGTTTCGCGGCACGCGCCCCTGCTGCTCGGCCTGGGCGCCCTCGGACACGCGACCTACGTCACGATCGCCAGCTTCGTCGCGCGCGTCTGCCCGGTCCACTCGGTTCACTTCATGCTTTCGGTCGCGTCGCTCCTCGCGATCGCCGTTTATCTCATCGCCCGCCGCCGCTTCCGCATCGACGCGCTCGGCCTCCTCATCGGGCCGCTCGGGCTCGCCTTCCTGCTCGGCACCTTCTTCCTCGGAAAGCCGCACCCCGAGCCGAAGCTCAGCCCGCTGTTCATCGCGGCCCACGTCATGGCGAACCTGCTCGGGATCGCCCTCTTCCTCCTCGCCGGCGCCTCCGCCGCGCTCTACCTCGTCCAGGAGAAGCGGCTCAAGCGGAAGCGGCACGTCGAGCGCATGGGCAGCCTCCCGCCGCTCGACACCCTCGATCGCGCCGTCCACCGCTTCCTGAGCGCCGGCTTCCCCTTGCTGACGCTCGGCATCGTCACGGGGACGTACTGGGCGCACCAGCTCGAGCTGGGCAACACCGACGAGGTGATGCGCGCCATCTTCGGCTACGCCACGTGGCTCCTCGTCGCGCTCGTGCTGCTCCTGCGCGCCGCCGCGGGCTGGCGCGGCCGCCGCGCGGCGTACGGCACCATCGCGGGGCTCGCCTGCGCCGCGGCGGTGCTCGTCATCTATCTCGTCCGCCCCGCCGCGGGGCTCGGAGGCTAGCGCCGGTGATCTTCGTCGGGCTCTCCCACAAGAGCGCGCCCATCGAGGTGCGCGAGCGGCTCGCGATCGGGCGGGACCAGCTCCCCGAGGTGCTCGCGCGCCTCACCGCGCACCCCGCCATCGGGGAGGCGCTCGTGCTCTCCACCTGCAACCGCGTCGAGGTCTACGCCTCACCGCGGCAGCAAGCGCCCGCGCTGCCCCGCCCCGGCAGCGCCTCGCCTCCGCCCGACGACGAGCTCCCGCTCGAGAACGAGGCGCTCCGCGCCGCCGTGGCGGTGCTCGTCGGCCTCGGCGGCGACGGCGTCCGCGGCCACCTCGCCGGCCGGGTCGGCAGCGACGCCGTCCTCCACCTCTTCCGCGTCGCGGCCTCGCTCGACTCGATGGTCGTCGGCGAGCCGCAGATCCTCGGGCAGATGAAGGAGGCCATCGAGATCGCCCGCGGGGCGAGGACCCTCGGCGTCAAGCTCGGCCGCGCGGCCCACCGGGCGATCAAGGTCGGCAAGCGCGTGCGCACCGAGACGGCGATCGGCGCGGGCCAGGTCTCGGTCTCCAGCGTCGCGATCGACCTCGCCCGCCAGATCTTCGCGGAGCTCGCCGGCCACACGGCGTTGCTCATCGGCGCCGGCGAGATGGCCGAGGCCGCCTCGAAGCTCCTCGTCCGCGCCGGCGCCCGCCTCGTCGTCGTCAACCGGAGCCTGGATCGCGCGGCCGCGCTCGCGCGCGAGGTCGGCGGCGAGCCCCGCCCCTGGGCCGAGCTCGAGCGCTCCGTCATCGACGCCGACATCGTGATCTCGTCGACCTCGAGCCCGAGCTACGTGGTCTCGCCCGACCTCGTCCGCCGGGCCCGCAAGGCCAGGAGGGGCAGGAGCCTGTTCCTCATCGACATCGCGGTCCCGCGCGACATCGACCCTGCCGTCAACAAGCTCGACAGCGTCTATCTCTACGACGTCGACGACCTCTCGCAGATCGTGGCGCAGTCCGTCGAGGGGCGCGCCGCCGAGGCCGCGCGGGCCGAGGCGATCGTGGCGGACGAGGCGCACGCCTTCGAGACGTGGACGCTCGAGCGCGCCCTGACGCCCGCGATCGTGGGCTTGCGGGCCCGCACCCGCTCCATCCTCGTGGCCGAGGTCGAGCGCAGCCTCGCCGGCAAGCTCCGTCACCTCGGCCCGGCCGAGCGCCAGGCCCTCGCGCTGATGGTCGACGCCGCCACGAACAAGCTGCTCCACGTGCCCACCACCCGCCTCCGCGCGATGGCCAGCGATCCCCGTGTAGCGGAGCACGTCGACTCGCTCCGCGAGCTCTTCGACATCGACGGCGCGCCGGCCGAGAGCGGCGCCGCGGCGCTCGTCGAGGGGGAGCTGCGCGGCGCCGCGGACGGCCCTCCCACGCCGCGGTCTGCCCGCGGGGCAGCGCCGCCCGCCTCCGGCGCTCGCAACGGCGCATCGCCGCGGCAGGCCGAGCCGTGCCCTCAGGCCGCGGAGGACAACGGCCTCTACGCCCGGCAGCCCGGCGCGCGCCCCCAGCCCGCCGAGGCCGGCGTCATGGCCGTGGCGAATCCAGCCGCGGCCGTGCGCGCAGCTGGGTTAAAGGGAGCGTGACCCCATGGAGCTCACCCTCGCCACGCGCCGCTCGGCGCTCGCCCTCGCCCAGTCCCGCGCCTTCGCTCGTTCCCTCGAGGCGGCGGTGCCCGATCTCACCCTCCGCGAGCTCGAGGTGGTGACCTCGGGCGACAAGACGCAGGATCGCTCGCTCCAGGACATCGGCGGCAAGGGGTTGTTCATCAAGGAGCTCGAGGAGGCGCTGCTCGACCGGCGCGCCGATTTCGCGGTCCACTCGATCAAGGACGTCCCCGCCGAGATCGCCCCCGCGCTCTGCCTCGCCTGCATCCCCGCGCGGGAGGATCCTCGCGACGTGCTCGTCACCCGGAGCGGCGCTCCGCTCGCGGAGCTGCCGGCGGGCGCCCGGGTCGGCACCTCGAGCCTCCGCCGGGCGGTCGCGCTGCGCGAGGCGCGCCCGGATCTCGTGATCGAGCCGGTCCGTGGCAACGTCGACACCCGCCTCCGCAAGGTGTTCGACGGGTCGTTCGACGCCGTGGTGCTGGCGCTCGCCGGCCTGAAGCGGCTCGGCATCGAGGGCCGCGCCACCGAGGTCCTGTCGCCCGAGGTGTCGCTGCCGGCGATCGGCCAGGGGGCGCTCGGCATCGAGTGCCGCGCGGAGGACGCCGACGTGCGCGACGTCCTGGCGGCGCTCGCGGATCGCGAGACCACCGTCTGTGTCACGGCGGAGCGAGCCGTGATGGCGGCCGTGGAAGGCAGCTGCCGGACGCCCGTGGCCGCCTACGCGATGCGTGACGGCGACGCGCTCTGGCTGCGGGCGTTCCTCGCCGAGCCCGACGGCTCCCGGCTGCGGCGGGCGGAGCGGCGCCTCGCGTGGCCCGGAGACGCGCGCGAAGCCGCGCGCCTGGGAGAGGATCTCGGGGTGGAGCTCAAGCAAGGCTGAGGCGCGTTCGCCCCGCGCTTCCCACGCCGGCGCGCCCGTGCGAGACCGGGCCTGCCGGCGGTCTCCCGCCGCCCAGCGCTCATGCCGGGCTACGTCGCCCTCGTCCTCCACGCCCACCTGCCGTACGTGCGCCACCCCGAGCACGCCCGCTCGCTGGAGGAGCGCTGGTTCTTCGAGGCGCTCTGGGAGTGTTACCTCCCCTTGCTCGGCGTCCTCGATCGCCTCGCTGCCGATCGCGTCGTCGCCCCGCTGACCCTCTCCGTCTCGCCGTCGCTCCTCGCGATGCTGCGCGACGAGCTCCTCCTTCGCCGGTTCGAGGATCACCTCCGCCGTCTCGCCGCGCTCGCCGCCCGGGTCGAGGCCCGCTTCGCCGGGAGCGGCTTCGCGGCGGCCGCCGCGCTCTACCGCGCGCGGCTCGCTGACGCGGCGAGCGCCTGGGAGGCGCTGGGCGGCGATCTCCCGGGCGCCCTCTTGCGCCACGCCGGGGCGGGCCGCGTCGAGCTCCTCACCACCGCCGCGACGCACGCCTACCTGCCCGGCCTGCTCCCCACGCCGGCGTCCATCCGGGCGCAGCTCCGGCTCGGCCGCCGCGCCTTCGCGGCCCTCGCCGGCGCGCCCGAGCCGCGCGGCTTCTGGCTGCCCGAGTGCGCTTACGCGCCCGGCATCGACGCCGATCTCGCGGCGGCCGGCGTCCGCTTCACCGTGCTCGACGCCCACGCCCTCACGCTCGCCGCGCCGCCTCCGTCCGCCGGCGCCTCGGTCCCCGTGCTCTCGCCGGCCGGCGTCGCGTGCTTCGCGCGCGATCGCGACAGCGCGCGCGAGGTCTGGTCGCGCGACGCCGGCTACCCGGGCCACCCGGTCTACCGCGAGTTCTACCGCGACGTCGGGCTCGACCTCCCCGAGCGCGAGCTCGACGGCGAGATCGGTCCCGGCGGCACCCGGCTCATGACCGGCCTCAAGATCCATCGCGTGACAGGGCCTGGCCTCGACAAGGCGCCCTACGACCCGGCCCGCGCGTCCGCGCAGGCGCGCGCCCACGCCGCGGAGTTCGTGGCCCGCCGCGAGGAAGCGCTCGCGTCGAGCCGCGGCGCGCCGGCCCCGCCCATCCTCGTGGCCCCGTACGACGCCGAGCTCTTCGGCCACTGGTGGCTCGAAGGGCCCGAGTTTCTCGAGCACGCCCTGCGCCGCCTCGCGGCCTCGGACCGCGCCGTCCCGATCGCGCTCGGCGCGTACCTCGAGCGCCACCCGCCCGTGGAGGTCGTCGCGCCCGCCGCCTCGACGTGGGGCGAAGGCGGGTTCGGCGCGTTCTGGACGGGCCCGAGCGCGGCGCCCCTGTGGCGGCACGTCCATCACGCCGAGCGCGCGGTGCTCGGGGCGCTCTCGCGCTGCCGCGGCGCGGGCGGCCTGCCCGGCCGCGCGCTGGACCAGGCGATCCGCGAGCTCCTCCTCCTCCAGTCGAGCGACTGGGCGTTCATGATGTCCGCCGGCGAGATGGCTCCCTATGCGGAGGCGCGCGCCCGCGCCCACGCGGCCCGTGCCCGCCGGCTCGCGAGCCTGGCCCAGCAACCCACGGCCGCTCCCGCCGACGTCGCCTGGCTCGACGCGCTCTGCAGGCTCGACCCTTTCCTCGCCGAGCTCACGGGCCCTGCGCTCCAGGACGCCTTCGACCCGTGGCCATGAGTCGCGTTCCCACCCTGTCGCCCCGTCTCCGGACATCTCCGGAGGCGAGGGACTGAACAGCTCGCGGAAACAGCGAATCTACTTGTACTGAAATATTCTGTGACGGAATTTGTCGTGGCAGCTGGCCGCCCGCCCCGTTGCGCAGCACCATTGCGCTCGCGCGGGTCGCTGAGGTCGAGGTCGCGGAATCGCGGCGCCACGGAGGGCGCATCCACGTGGCGGCTCGGCGCTCGGCGCCGTCTTTCTGGATGATGACCGGCGATTCACCGGGTCGTTTCATTGCCGAGCGTCGGTCGGCGCCGCCTTGACCACGGCGTGCGGCACGTTTTCCTCGGCCATGGCGGCATAAAGTGCGAGAGGGACGGAGACATTGCCCGGAGCACCCCCTTGATGACCGGCCGGTCAGCACCCTACTGTGGTGTCCGTCAGCTTTGCTCCTGGACCGCACCGGCAGGCGCTGGCAAAGAACCGGGCGAACTCCCCATGACACATCCTCCTTGCGGACCCGAGCACCGTATCGCTCGAAGGGCCTTCGGCGCTCGTAGCGCCGCCTCGATCCACTCCCGCGCCGCCGTCATCGCGGCGCTGCTCGCGGCGCTCGCGCTGCCCACGCTGGCCGCTTGCGGCCGCGCGGACGCGGACGCGCAGCCGTCGGCGGCGCGCGACACCGCCGCGCCTCGCGAGAAGCCTGCCGTGCGCTTCGGGAAGGTGACCGCGCGCCCGCTCGCGCAGACGCTCGACGTCAGCGGCACCCTCGTCGCCGACGAGCGCAGCGAGGTGGCGACCCAGGTCGCCGGCTCGGTCGTGAGCGTCGCGGTCGACGTGGGCTCCCGGGTCAAGAAGGGCGATCCGCTCGTCGTGCTCGACTCGCGCAACGCCGCGCTCCAGTCGCAGGCGGCCTCCGCCGCCGTGGCGCAGGCCCGGGCCAAGCTCGCGCTGCAGGAGGGCGCGTCGCCGAAGGGGATCGATCCCGACCAGGTGCCGGAGGTCCGGGCCGCGAAGCAGAGCATGGAGCTCGCGAAGTCCGAGGCGGATCGCGTGAAGCAGCTCTTCGATCAGGGCGCCGTCGCCCAGTCGACATGGGACTCGGCGCGCACGCAGGCCCAGAACGCGGCCGCGCAGTACGAGGCCGCGGTCAACGGCATCCGCGCGACCGTCGCTTCGCTCACGTCGGCGCAGGCGCAGGCGGGGCTCGCCTCGAAGTCGGTGTCCGACACGACGGTGCGGGCGCCGTTCGACGGCGCCGTCGCCGAGAAGCGGATCAGCGTCGGCGAGTTCGCGAGCCCGGGCCGCGTGGTGGCGGTCGTGGTCCGCGACAACCCGCTGCGGCTCCAGATCGACGTGCCCGAGGGGGACATCGCGGCCATCGAGATCGGCAAGCCCGTCAGGGTCTCGGTCGCCGCCTTCCCCGACCGCACGTTCCCGGGCGTCGTGAAGCGGATCGGCGCGAGCCTCAGGGCCTCCTCGCGCACGCTGCCCGTCGAGGCCGAGTTCGACAACAGCGAGGGGAAGCTCCGGCCCGGCCTCTTCGCGCAGGGGCAGCTGGCGCTGACCGGCGAGTCAAGAACGGCGCTCCTCGTGCCCGAGTCGGCGGTCGGCACCTCCGGGACGAGCGCGCGCGTGTTCGTGAGAACCGGCGATCGCGTGACGGAGCGGCTGGTCAAGACCGGCCGCAAGATCGACGGCCTCGTCGAGATCATCGGTCCGCTCGCCGAGGGGGATGAGGTCGCGATCGACAAGGTGAGCGAGCTGGCGGACGGCATCGAGGTCGCGGCGGCGCAGTGAGCCGAGCGCACGCGCATCTCATTACTTAGGAAAGGTAGCGACCATGCAATGGCTCGCGGCAATCTGCATCCGTAGGCCGGTGTTCGCCTCGGTGATCGTCCTGCTCCTGACCGTGCTCGGGGCGTTCTCCTACTTCGGCCTCGGCGTGGACCGGTTCCCCAAGGTCGAGTTCCCGTTCATCGTCGTGACGACGGTCCTCCCCGGCGCGGCGCCCGAGGAGGTGGAGACGGAGCTCTCGGACAAGATCGAGTCGGCGGTCAACACCATCAGCGGCATCGACGAGCTGCGCTCCGCGTCGGTCGAGGGGCTGAGCCAGGTCATGATCTCCTTCCAGCTCGAGAAGGACGTCGACGTGGCCGCGCAGGAGGTCCGCGACAAGGTCGAGGGCATCCTCGCGGAGCTCCCGGAGGGCATCGACCCGCCGATCGTGGGCAAGCTGGATCCGGACGCCGCCCCGATCCTCACGCTCGCCGTCTCGTCGCCGAAGGCGAGCGTCCGCGAGGTGACCGAGTTCGCCGACAAGACGCTGCGGCGCGAGCTGGAGTCGCTCGCCGGCGTCGGCCAGGTGCTGCTCATCGGCGGCCGGAGCCGCCAGATCAACATCTGGATCGATCCGGAGAAGCTCGAGAAGTACGCGCTGACCGGCGGCGTGGTGACCCAGGCGCTGGCGAGCCAGAACGTCGAGATCCCCGCCGGCCGGATCGAGCAGGGCGGCAGGGCGCTCACCCTGCGGACGCGCGGCCGCGTGCAGTCGGTCGAGCAGATGGCGGACATCGTGCTCGTGGACCGCGACGGTTACTCCGTCCGGCTCGGCGACGTCGCCGAGGTCCAGGACGGCATGGCGGAGCCGGAGTCCGCCGGCTTCCGCGGCCTCGATCCCGCCGTGCTCCTCAGCATCCGCAAGCAAAGCGGGACGAACACCGTCGAGGTCATCGACGGGCTGAAGGCGCGGATCAGCGAGGTCGAGAAGCGCCTGCCCCCGGGCTACCAGATCGTCATCGCGCGCGACCAGTCGGAGTTCATCAAGAACTCGGTCAACGCCGTCAAGGAGCACCTGGTGCTCGGCGCGGTGCTCGCCGCGATCATCGTCGCGCTCTTCCTCGCGAACGTCCGCAGCACGCTCATCTCCGCGATCGCCATCCCGACGAGCATCATCTCCACGTTCGCCCTGATGAAGGTGGCGGGCTTCACGCTCAACGGGATCACGCTCCTCGCGCTGACGCTGGCGGTCGGCATCGTGATCGACGACGCGATCGTCGTCCTCGAGAACTGCTACCGCTGGATCGAGGAGAAGGGCGCGAGCCCGTGGGAGGCGGCGCTCCAGGGCACGCGGGAGATCGGCCCCGCGGTGCTCGCGACGACGCTCTCGCTGGTCGCGGTGTTCGTCCCCGTCGCGTTCATGAGCGGCATCGTTGGCCGCTTCCTGAACTCGTTCGGCCTCACCATGGCGTTCTCGATCCTGGTCTCGCTGATCGTGAGCTTCACGCTGACGCCGATGCTGTCGGCGCGGTGGCTGAGGAAGCCGGAGAAGCACGACGCCGGCAGCTCCAAGGAGTCGCGCTTCTACGGGCCGATCGAGCGCGGCTACATGGCGCTCCTCCGCTGGTCGATGGCGCACCGCTGGGTGATCGTGCTCGCCTCGGTCCTCGCGCTGCTCTCGATCCCGGTGCTGGGCGGCCTCGCGAAGTTCAACTTCCTCCCGATCGAGGACGAGTCGCAGTTCCAGGTCAGCATGCGCGCGCCCGAGGGCGTGAGCCTCGACGGGACGCGCGTCATCGCCACGCGGCTCGCGACGGACCTCGAGAAGCTCCCGGGCGTGCTCTACACGCTGACGACGATCGGCGACGATCCGCAGAAGACGCCGAACCTCGCCAACATCTACGTGAAGCTCAAGAACGCGGACGATCGCGATCTGTCGCAGCAGGACCTCATCGATCGCGCCCGGCGCGAGCTCCAGCCGAGGTTCGATGCGGAGAAGCTCCGGGCGAACATCGGCCCCGTGCCCGCCTTCTCCGGCGGCCAGAGCACCCAGATCGCGTACCAGGTGCAGGGCCCCGACCTCCAGCGGATCGGCCAGTACTCCGACACGCTGCTCCAGAAGCTCAAGGCGATGCCGGGCGTCGTCGATCCGGACACGTCGCTGCTCGTCGGCAAGCCGGAGATCCGCGTGCTCATCGACCGCAAGAAGGCCGCCGATCTCGGCGTCCAGGTCGGCGACGTGGCCACCACCCTGCGCCTCCTGGTCGGCGGGTACAAGGTGTCGACCTACAATGAGGGCGGGGAGCAGTACGAGGTGCGCGCGCGCGCGCTGCCGAGCTTCCGCTCCGACAAGGAGGGCCTCGCGAAGATCACGGTGCCGTCGACGAAGCTCGGCGCGGTCACGCTCGACAACGTGGTGACGTTCGCCGAGGGGACAGGGCCGTCGCGCATCGAGCGCTACAACCGCCAGCGGCAGGTCATGCTGACCGCCAACCTCGAGGCGGGCTACTCGCAGCAGACGGTCGTCCAGGAGCTCGACAAGGCCGCGTCGCAGCTGAACCTGGCGTCCGGCTACTCCGCCGGCCCGGTCGGCGCGTCGAAGGAGCTCGTCAAGATGATGAAGAGCTTCCTGGTCGCCCTGCTCCTGTCGCTGGTCTTCATGTACCTCGTGCTCGCCGCGCAGTTCGAGTCGTGGCTGCACCCGATCACGATCCTCCTGTCGCTGCCGCTGACGGTGCCGTTCGCGTTCATTGCGGTCATCATCTTCCGGCAGTCGCTCAACATCTTCTCGCTGCTCGGCATCGTCGTGCTGTTCGGCGTCGTGAAGAAGAACTCGATCCTCCAGATCGATCACACGATCAAGCTGCGCGAGCACGGCTTGCCGCGCGCGCAGGCCATCCTGGAGGCGAACCGCGACAGGCTCCGGCCCATCCTGATGACCACGCTCGCGTTCGTGGCCGGCATGATCCCGCTCGTGGCCTCGAGCGGCGCGGGCTCGGGCACGAACCGCGCGACCGGGTTCGTGATCATCGGCGGGCAGACGCTGGCGCTCCTCCTGACGCTGCTCGCGACTCCGGTCGCCTACTCGCTGTTCGACGACATGTCGTCGTGGTTGAAGCGGGTCCTGCCCTTCATGCGGGGCAGCGACGACCAGGGCGCGCCGCGCGGGGCGGGGGAGGGCGGCGTCGCTCCGGCGGGGGACGCGGGCGTCGCGGCGGGGCCTCACGGCGCCGCGGCGCGCGCCGCGATCGCGCACGAGGGGGGCCGTCCGGCGGGGGCCCACCTCGACTAGCCGCGCCGCCTGGCCGCGCTCCGGGGCCGCGGCGCGCCGCGCCCGGCCCCCGGGGCGATCGCGACGCGTCGCCGCTCAGCCCGCGTCGCCGTTCACCTTGCGCAGGATCACATCCAGCAGACCGTCGAACGCGTCGCGCATTGCCCAGGCCTGGGCGGCGTTGTCGTCGAGCCTGGCGGCCTTGCGGCGGCCCTCAGCGAGCGCCTGCTTCGGGCCCCTGCACGCGGGGCCGAGCCGGCGCTCCATGTCGAACGAGGCGCCCTCGTAGATGTGATAGCAGGACGCGAAATCCCCCTGGTTGTAGAGGGGCGAGCCGACCTGGATCGCGCCGTCCATCGTCCGCGCCAGCACGAGGAGGTCGCCCTCGGTGCAGCCGCGGAGGACCGCGAGCCGGTGGTGGGGCACCGCGCGCTTGACCGCCGGCAGCGCTTGCTCGTCGTCGGCCGTCTCGGCCGCGAACGTCGAGAGCGGGACGGGGTCGGGGTGCACGAGCAGCTTCTTCAGGTAGTCGGCGGGCACGCCGAAGTTGAGGTTCTGCCCCTGCGTCGCGACCGCGGCGGCGACGCCGATCACCTCGCCGCGCTCGTTGAACAGCGGTCCGCCCGAGGAGCCCGGCGCGATCGGCGCGGAGATCTGCAGCAGCGTCAGCGCGGGGTCGACCACGCGGACCGCGCTCACGAGGCCGTTCGACACGGTGTCCGCCAGGCCGAGCGGATGGCCGATCGCCACGACCGGGTCACCGGGGCGGACCGCGCGGCTGTCGCCCAGGGACAGCAGCGGGAGCCTCCGCGGCGCGTGGATCCGGACGATCGCGAGATCCCGGTCCTCGTCGAACGCGAGCACCTCGAGCACCGGGTGCTCGCTCTGATCCCAGAGGACCACCTTGAGATCCGAGATCCCGGCGATGACGTGGTAGTTCGTCGCGATCCAGCCGTCCTCGCGGACGAGGAAGCCCGCCCCCAGCGAGCCGTCGCCGCGGATCGTGACGACCGCCGGCGTGGCGCGCGCCGCGATCTGGGCCGGGGTCATCGCCGAGGGCTGCGACGCCGTGCTCGCCGGCTGGCCGCCTGAGCCGGCGCTGCAGCCGAGCGCCGCGAGCGCCGCCGCGGCGAGCAGCCCGGAGAGGCGCGGCCAGCAGGGCCGTCGCTGGGGCCGGAGATGGGGGGGAGGAGCGGCGCTGGAGCGCCCATCGTCGTCATGGAGCTCGCCTGGCAGGCTGCGGTGGTTCATGTCGCTCCCCGGGGCCGCCCCGTGAGCGGCCTCCCTCCAGCAAGCGTAACGAAGACCCGACGGATCGTCTCGCGTGCACGGAGAAAATCCCGGCGTGGCCGCCTATGCTGTCGCGGTGAACCAAGACCACGACGCGCGCGATCCGATCTTCGCCCTCAGCGACGAGTTCGTCGACGCCTTCGCCGCACAATGTCCTGCCCATGCCACCCTGGCGGGCATCCCCTGCGACGACGGCGCCTGGAACGACTGGAGCCCGAGCGGCGCGGCGTCCTGGGCTTCGACGGTCGCGTCCTTCCAGGAGAGGCTCCGGTCGCTGCCGCCGCCTGGGCGCGGGGCGGAGGCGCGGTGGGGTCGCCTCGCACGCCGTGTGATGGCCGATCACCTGGACGAGCGGCTCGACGATTTCCGTCACGGCGAGCACCTGCGCGACCTCAACAACATCGAGTCGGCCTTTCAGCACCTCCGGATGGTGTTCGACCTCATGGACGTGCGCAGCGCCTCCGGCTGGGAGGCCATCGCGTCGCGCCTCGAAGGCCTCCCGCAGGCCTGCGACAGCTACCGGGCGTCGCTGGAGGAGGGGCGCCGGGCAGGCCAGGTCGTCGCGCGCCGCCAGGCGCGCGCCGTCATCGAGCAGGCCCGCTATCAGGTGAGCGAGGCGTCGTTCTTCCTCACGTTGCCCGCCGCCTACGAGGCCTCCGGCTGCGCCACGGACGCCGGCCGCGCGCGCCTCGCCGCCGGGGCCGAGCGGGCGCGCGCCGCCTTCGGGACGCTCGCCGGCTACCTGGAGCAGACGTACCTGCCGAGCGCGCGCGCCGCGGATGCGGTGGGCGAGGAGCGCTACCTGCGCCTTGCGCGCCGCTTCCTCGGCGCGAGCATCGATCCGATCGAGACCTACGCCTGGGGGTGGTCCGAGGTGCACGACATCGAGGCCCGGATGGAGCGCCTCGCTGGCGAGATCCTTCCCGGCGCGTCGTTGCCCGAGGTGATCGAGCTGCTCAAGACCGATCCCGCCCGGTGCGCCCACAGCGCCGACGAATTTCTCCGGATCATGTCCGAGCGCCAGCGGAAGGCGCTCGCCGAGCTCGACGGCGTCCATTTCGACATCCCCGCGCCCATCCGTCACATCGAGGTGAAGCTGGCCCCGCCGGGCGGCGCGCTCGGTGCGTACTACGTGCCCCCGAGCGACGGCTTCAAGCGGCCCGGCACCGTCTGGTACGCCCCTGGCGCGAGGCAGGAGTTCCCTCTCTACGAGGAGATCACCACGGCGTACCACGAGGGATTCCCCGGCCATCACCTGCAGTGCGCGCTTCAGGTGCACCTCGACGACCGGCTGAGCCGGCTCCACCGCTTCCTTGTGACGTGCTCCGGTTACGCCGAGGGGTGGGCGCTCTATGCCGAGCAGCTGATGTACGAGCTCGGCTATTTCGAGCGCCCCGACTACGTGCTCGGGATGCTCTCGGGCAAGCTCACGCGCGCCTACCGCGTCGTCCTCGACATCGGCATGCACCTCGAGCTGCCGATCCCCCGGCACGCCCCGCTCCACGCCGGCGAGCCGTGGCGCTACGAGACCGCGGTCGAGTACCTCCACCGCCGGGCCTTCCTCGCGCCGGAGCACGCGCACAGCGAGGCGACGCGCTATCTCGGCTGGCCGGGGCAGGCGATCTCCTACAAGGTCGGCGAGCGGGTCGTCCTGGAGCTGCGCGAGGCGCTGCGGCGCCGGCAGGGCGAGGCCTTCGATCTGAAGGCGTTTCACGCCAAGGTGATCGGCTCCGGGTCCGTCGGGCTCGACCACCTGCGCGAGCTCGTCCTCGACGACGCGACCTGAGCGCGCCTTGGACGTGCCTCGCCCGCCCGCGTCGCGGCTCGACGCGCGGTCGCGAGCGTGCCAATCGAGGCGGGTGAGCTCTCCCCCCGTGAGCGAGACCCCCGAGGCGCGGCCGAGCGGCTCGGACCTGTGCACCGCGTGCGGCCTGTGCTGCACGGGGCTGCTCTTCGACGTCGCGCCGCTCGAGGAGCAGGAGCTCCCGCTCGCCGAGAAGCTGCGCCTGCCGCTCGCGTGCAACCAGTACCACGACGCCTTCAGGCTGCCGTGCCCCTGCCACCTCGACCGGCGGTGCACCGTGTACGAGACGCGCTTCTCCGTGTGCAGCAGCTACGAGTGCGGCCTGCTCCGGCGCTGCAAGGCCGGCGAGGTGCCGCTCGGCGAGGCGCTGTCCCGCGTCGAGCGCGTGCTCCGCCTGACGGACGCCGTGCGCCGGCGCGTGCCCCCGCTGGATCCTCCGCGCCCGCTCTGGGACGAGGCGCGCGAGCACCTCCGCCGCCGTGACGCCGAGGACGCGTCTCCGGCGTGGCGGAGCGAGCGGGAGTCGCTCGTCGCCGGGCTCGCCGAGCTCAGGGTCGCCTGCAGGGAAGGGCTGGATCCGTAGCGCCGGCGGCGCTGGAGAGGCCGCCAGGACGCGGAGAGCGCGAAACGGTGTTTCCGGAGCTCGCTCTGGTTCGCTCCGCAGATCGTTCTACCGTGCTCCGGCGGATCTCACTTCGTCGCTCTCTCTCGAAGGCGGCGCCCCGACTCCCATGCTTCGTTCTGGTCGAGCGCGATTCGTCCTCGACTTCGCGCGTCGCGCCGCGAGCCGGCGGGCTCGTCCGGGCCTCCCGGTGGCTGGCTCCGCGCCGTATATACAGCTGATGGAACCGAAGATC
>JAICEP010000044.1 GCA_025924095.1 Sorangium sp. | reverse complement strand
GCGCAGAGGTTCGCGTTCCCGCAGCGCTCGCCGTAGCCGTTGATCGTGCCCTGGACGTGGCGGGCGCCCGCGCGCACGGCGGCGAGTGAGTTGGCGACCGCTCACTCACCGTCGTTGTGCGCGTGGATGCCGAGCGGGTGGCCGAGCAGCGCCTTGATCTCGGCGACCACCGCCTCGATCTGCCACGGCATCGAGCCGCCGTTCGTGTCGCAGAGCGTGAGCACCTCGGCCCCGCCGCGCACCGCGGCGCGCAGCGTCTCGGTCGCGTACGACCGGTCGAGCGCGAACCCGTCGAAGAAGTGCTCGGCGTCGTAGATCACGCGGCGGCCGTGGGCCCGCAGGAAGGCGACGGTCTCCTCGATCATCCGGAGGTTCTCGTCGAGCGTCGTGCGCAGCACCGCCGTCACGTGCTGGGTCGAGCTCTTGCCGAAGATCGTGCAGACGCTCGTCCCGGCGGCGAGGAGCGCGCGCAGCCCGGCGTCGTCCTCGGGCGCGAGCGAGGCCCGGCGCGTCGAGCCGAACGCGGCGATCTTCGCGTGCTTCCACTCGATGTCCTTCGCCTGCTCGAAGAACTGCGCGTCCTTCGGGTTCGAGCCGGGCCAGCCGCCCTCGATGAAGGTCAGGCCGAACGCGTCGAGGTGGCGCGCGATCCGCAGCTTGTCCTCGCACGCGAGCGAGATGCCCTCGCGCTGGGTGCCGTCCCGTAGGGTGGTATCGTAGATGTCGACGCGGTCCGTGGGGCGGGCGCCCTGCTCCGCGCCGTTGAGAGGCGGATTCATAAGCTTCAACTTCCTTGTGCAGCGAGAGCAGGCCGCCGAGCTCGTCGGGCCCTCGCGGGGGCCCTCTGCGCTCCGCTCATCGACCTACCTCGCGGTCTCGACGGCGGCGCCGCGGCCGCTCTGGTTGCTCTCGTTGCTCTCGGACGCCGCCGCGTCGTCCCTGGGCTCGACGCCGTAGGTCGCGAGCAGCCGGTTCAGGGCGGTGAGGTACGCCGTCGCGCTCGCGACGAGGATGTCGGTGTCGGCGCCGTGGCCGTGGAAGACCCGCGGCGCGGCGTCGTGCTGCGGGTGCCGCTTGCCCGACGTCGCGTCCGCCCGGACCCGGACGCTCACCTCGCCGAGCGCGTCGATCCCCTCGGTCACCGCGTGCACGGAGAACTCGAGGAGGCTGCTCGGCACGCGGACGATCTCGTCGATCGCCCGGTAGGCGGCGTCCACCGGCCCGGTGCCGATCGCGGCGCGGACGTGCAGCGCCCCGTCCGGCCCGCGGAGGCGGACCGTGGCCGTGGGCATCCCGGTGGTCCCGCAGGCGACCTGGAGCGCGTCGAGCGTGTAGAGCTCGGGGCCCTGCGCCCGCGTCGTCGACACGATCGCCTCGATGTCGGGATCGGTGACGTGCTTCCTCTTGTCGGCGAGCGCCTTGAAGCTGGCGAACGCCGCCGCGAGCTGGGCCTCGTCCAGGTGGTAGCCGAGCTCCTCGAGCCGGTTCCTGAGCGCGTGCCTGCCCGAGTGCTTGCCGAGGACGAGCCGGGTCTGCGCCACCCCGACCATCTCAGGCCGCATGATCTCGTAGGTCTCCTGGTGCTTCAGCATCCCGTCCTGGTGGATGCCCGACTCGTGCGCGAAGGCGTTGGCGCCGACGATCGCCTTGTTGGGCTGGACGTTGAAGCCCGTGGCCGCGCTGACGAGCCGGCTCACGGTGGCGATCTGGGTCGTGTCGATGCCGGTGCGCAGCCCGAAGACGGCCCGGCGCGTCGCGAGCGCCATGACGACCTCCTCGAGCGCGGTGTTGCCTGCGCGCTCGCCGATGCCGTTGATGGTCACCTCGGCCTGGCGCGCGCCCGCGCGGATGCCCTCCAGCGCGTTGGCCGTCGCGAGCCCGAGGTCGTTGTGGCAGTGCACCGAGAGGATGGCGCGGTCGATGCCCGGGACGTTCTGGCGGATCCCGGCGATGAGCGCGCCGAACTCGCTCGGCATGGTGTAGCCGACCGTGTCCGGGATGTTGAGCGTGGTGGCCCCGGCGGCGATCGCGGCCTCGAGCACCTGGTAGAGGAACTCGGGCTCGCTCCGGCCGGCGTCCTCGGGGCTGAACTCCACGTCGGCGCAGAGGTCGCGCGCGTACGCGACCATGGCCCGCACGCGGTCGAGCACCTCGGCCCGGCTCATCCGGAGCTTGTGCTTGAGGTGGATGTCGCTCGTGGCGAGGAAGGTGTGGATCCGCGGGTGCGCGGCCCGCCTGACGCCCTCCCACGCCTTGTCGATGTCGACCTTTGTGGCGCGGGCGAGCGCGCAGATGATCGGCGGGGTCGCGGCGGGGCGGCCGGGGACCGCGGCCGTGCCCACGCGCTCGGCGATCGTCTGGACGGCGAGCAGGTCGTCGGGGGAAGCGGCGGGGAAGCCCGTCTCGATGACGTCGACGCCGAGCTTCGCCAGCGCGAGCGCGATCTCGAGCTTCTCCGAGGACGTCATCGTCGCGCCCGGCGACTGCTCGCCGTCTCGCAGCGTGGTGTCGAAGATGCGCACGTAATCGGACTGGGGCATCGCTTGATTCGCAATCATCTCAGGCATGGTGTCCTCCGCCGCCTCCCACGAGTGGAGAGGCTCAGTCGCCGGGCTTGATGGTGACGGGGTCGATGAACGGCATCATCTTGCGCAGGTTGGCCCCCACGACCTCGAGCCGCTGCTCCCGCTCTTTGGCCCGCGTCGCCTCGAAGTTCGGCCGGCCCTCCTCGTTCTCCGCGATCCACTTGCGGGCGAACTCGCCGCTCTGGATCTCGGCGAGGATGCGCTTCATCTCCTCGCGCGTCTTGTCGGTGATGACGCGCGGGCCGGAGACGTAGTCGCCCTGCTCGGCGGTGTCGCTGATCGAGTACCGCATGTAGTTGAGGCCGCCGCGGTACATGAGGTCGACGATCAGCTTGAGCTCGTGCAGACACTCGAAGTAGGCGATCTCCGGCTGGTAGCCGGCGTTCACGAGCGTCTCGAACCCGGCCTTCACGAGCTCGCTCGCGCCGCCGCAGAGCACCGCCTGCTCGCCGAAGAGGTCGGTCTCGGTCTCCTCCGCGAACGTCGTGCAGAGCACCCCGGCGCGCGTCGCGCCGATGCCCTTCGCGTAGGCGAGCGCCTGCGCCTCCGCCTTGCCGCTCGCGTCCTGGTGGACGGCGAGCAGGGCGGGGACGCCGCCGCCGGCCTCGTACGTCTCGCGCACCCGGTGCCCGGGGCCCTTCGGGGCGATCATCGAGACGTCGACCGACGCGGGGGGCGTGATCGTGTTGAAGCGGATGTTGAACCCGTGCGCGAACATGAGCGTCTTGCCCGGGCCGAGGTGCGGCGCGATCTGCTCGTTGTAGATGCGCGCCTGCGACGTGTCGGGCGCGAGGATCATGATGACGTCGGCGGCCTTCGCGGCCTCGGACACCGTGGCCACCTGCAGCCCCGCGGCCTGCGCCTTGGGCCGGCTCTTGCTGCCCTCGGGCAGGGCGACGATCACCGTCACGCCGCTGTCGCGCAGGTTCAGCGCGTGCGCGTGTCCCTGGGAGCCATAGCCTACGATCGCGATCTTCTTGCCCTGGATGAGCGATAGATCCGCGTCGTTATCATAGAAAATCTTAGCCATCTCAATCTCCTTCAACAGGGACCGCACCTCGCGGCTCCCTTCCTTCACGTCGTCAGGCGGCGCCGCTGTCGGCCGAGCGCGCAGGGATCGAGTCGAACCTGGCCTCCGCCTCCTCTGCGCCGCGGGTCATCACGATCATCCCTGTCCGCACCATCTCGATGATCCCGAAGGGGCGGAGCACGTCGAGCAGGCCCTCGATCTTGTCGCCGGTCCCGGTGATCTCGATGGTCAGCGCCTCGGGGGCGACATCGACGGTGCGCGCGCGGAACACCTCGCAGAGCTGGAGCACCTGCGCCCGGGTCGTCGCGTTCGCCTTCACCTTGATCAGCGCGAGATCGCGCGCGACCGAGGCGGTGTGGGTGACGTCCCGGACCCAGAGGGTGTTGACCAGCTTGTACAGGTTCGCCTCGAGGCGGCGCGCCCCGTCCTCGTCGGCCTCGAGGACCAGGGTCAGGCGCGAGATCCCGGCGATGTGGGTGCGCCCGACGCTCAGCGACTCGATGTTGTAGGCGCGGCGCCGGAAGAGGGACGCCACTCGGTTGAGCACGCCGGGGCGGTCTTCGACGTAAGCGATGAACGTGCGCAGGATGGGTCGATCCATGGATGCCTCTCGAAAGTCCCTCTTGTCAGTGATGCGCGCAGCGCCGGCCGCGTCGCGTTCGGACGCGCGCCGCCCGTCCGACGGAGGCGACGGGGGCGCCGGACGGGCGCTCGGGGCGCGCGCCTCTACCGGTGCGTTCACGGGTCCTCCCCGGTCTCCACGATGGGGCTCGGGCGGCGGATCATGTCGTTCAGGTCGGCGCCGGCGGGCACCATCGGATAGACGCTGTCCTCCTGCTCGACGCGGAAGTCGACGACCACGGTGCCCGGCGTCGCCCGGGCGCGCTCCACCGCGCCCGCGATCTCCTCGCGCTTCGTGACGCGGATGCCGGTCAGCCCGTGGGCCTCGGCGAGCTTCACGAAGTCCGGGCTGCGCATCGGGGTCGCCGAGTAGCGCCGGTTGTAGAAGAACTCCTGCCACTGGCGCACCATGCCGAGGTAGCCGTTGTTGATGATGGCCACGTGGACCTTGATGCCCTCCTGCGCACAGGTCGAGAGCTCGCACGCGGTCATCTGGAAGCCGCCGTCGCCCACGACCACCCAGATCTCGTCGTCCGCCTTCGCGAAGCGCGCGCCGATCGCCGCCGGCAGGGCGAAGCCCATCGTGCCGAGCCCGCCGGAGGTGATGAGCTTCCGCGGGTAATCGTGCTTGTAGTACTGCGCTTCCCACATCTGGTGCTGGCCGACGTCGGTTACCACAAGCGCCTTGCCGTCGGTGAGCCGCCAGAGGTCGTGCAGCACGTGCGCGGCGTACAGTTTGTCGTGGTACGGCAATTGTTGAATGTCACGGACCGCCGAGTCGCCCTTCAGCAGGCTGATGCGCTCGATCCACTCGCTCCGGTTGCGCTGCTTGCACCCGGGGATGAGCGACAGGAGCGTGTCCCGGACGTCGCCGACGAGGCCGACGTCGACCTTGACATTCTTGTTGATCTCGGACCGGTCGATCTCGACGTGGATCTTCTTCGCCTTCACGGCGTAGGTCTTGAGGTTGCCGGTCACGCGGTCGTCGAAGCGCATCCCGAGCGCGATGAGGAGGTCGGCCTCCTGGATGGCGTTGTTCACCCACGCCTCGCCGTGCATCCCCATCATGCCGAGGCTGAGGGGGTGCGTCGCCGGGAAGCCGCCGAGGCCGAGCAGCGTGCACGCGACGGGGATGCCCGCCTTCTCCACGAAGGAGAGCAGCTCGCGCGTCGCCTCCGCCCTGACGATGCCCTGACCGGCCAGGATGAGCGGCCGCTCGGCCTCGTCGATGAGCTCGATCGCCTTCTCGATCTCCGTCTGGATGGCTTGCTGCGAGGGGCGGTAGCCGGGCAGCCGGACCTCGCCCTTCGGCGGCTCGAAGTCCATCGACGCCTGCTGGGCGTCCTTGGTGATGTCGACGAGCACCGGGCCCGGGCGGCCCGAGCGCGCGATGTAGAACGCCTCGCGGATGGCGGGGGCGATGTCCTGGACCTCGGTCACGAGGTAGTTGTGCTTGGTGATCGGGAGGGTGACGCCCGTGATGTCGGTCTCCTGGAAGGCGTCGGTCCCGAGCAGCTTCGAGGGGACCTGCCCGGTGATACAGACGATCGGCGAGGAGTCGAGCATCGCCGTCGCGATCCCGGTGACGAGGTTCGTCGCGCCGGGCCCCGAGGTGGCGATCGCCACGCCGACCTTGCCCGAGGCGCGGGCGTAGCCGTCCGCCATGTGCGCCGCGCCTTGCTCGTGCCGGACGAGCACATGGCGGATCGGGTAGCCGAGGATCGTGTCGTAGGCGGGCATGATCGCGCCGCCCGGATAGCCAAAGACCACGTCCACGCCTTCGCGGACGAGGACTTCCCAGATAATCTGTGCACCGGTTCGTTTCATATTCCTGACTCCGATCGAGTCACGCTGGTGAAGGTGGCGCCCGGGGGCGCCTTGGCCGCGGGGTTCTGCCGTCTCTAAGAGGCCCGGCGAGTTAGGCGATCGCGCGCTGCAGGTCCTCCCGGGGGCCGTCGCCGCTCGTCTCCTCGCGGCGGATGGCATCGAGCACCCTGCGCGCGTCGTCGAGCGAGACGACGCGCGAGGAGCCCGGGGTGCCCGCGTGGAGGTCCGAGCCGGATCGCGCGGAGGGCGGGTCGGAATGGAACTCGAACGAGGCCTCGGCCGCGCCGTCCGGGCGCGTGCCCTTCAGGTGCGTCGAGGAGCGCTGGGGCGCCCGGGCGGCGCCGCCGCCGGCGCGCGCGCGGATCTGGTCGACGAGCGCCTCGAGCTCCTCGCGCACGGCGCTCGACGCGACGGGCATCCCACAGCCCGCGGCGACGAGCTCCGCGAGCTCCGCGATGCGCTGGCCAACGGCCTCGCTCGAGGCGTCCTCGCGATTCTTCCTCGAATGTTCCTTGCTCACCTGATCCTCCTTGACGACGGCTGCTCTTCGTGAACCCACAGGCCAGAAAAAAGAAAGCCCCCGGACCTTCTCGGTGCGGGGGCCTATCTCCATGCTGCTTCAGCTCAGAGCGGCGGCCCGCACCCGTTCCCGACGCGAATCAGCCCGACGATGTCGGTTAGGCTGACGAGCGCAGGAATGGTTAGGCCCGCTAGGAGCCCGACGGACACGCCGCCCTCGACGACGAGCGAACGGGTCGTCGAGGACGCCGACGAAGCGCGGTGCACCAGCTTCACAGCGGAGGTCCCATCGCCGGAGGCGTGGGCGCTGGCGGTGCATGTCGACTTCTGCATAGCGTGAGGGTCTCTACCTTGCAGAGCTGCTGCGTCGCGTCAAGCTGTTTCTTTACAGATCGCTTGTTTCGGCGGCATTTCGAGATGTTTTTTGTTCGAGCAATGCCTGCAAGAAGCGCGCGATGTTCCGCACGAACGGTCGCCGTCCGGGTCGTTCAGTCGTTCAGTCGTTACCCAGGCGCGTCTCTCGAGCGGCGATGTCCGCGACGGAGGCGCGCGCGGTGTGCAGGGAAGCGTCGCTCGATCGCGACGCCGAGCGGGTCGAGCGAGGCGCATCGGGCGCATCGAGCGCATCGCGTGGAGCGCGCAGAGGCGAGCGGATCCCGGAGCGCCGGGGGGAGGTGTGCGCAAACGCCGGACCTCGGCTCGTGCGCGCCCGCGGTGCGGAGTGCTGCCTTGAACCGACTGCCGACGGATCGCGCGGCGCCACCATGGATCCGCCATGCAAGCGCATCGCGTGGCGCAGGCGTGCCCTGCCAGTCGAACGATCTCGCCCTGCTGCCGCCGGCGCCGACGCGCGGCCTCTTCCGCCGCGGTCGGGCTCCTCGCGCTGTGCAGCGCCTCGACCGGCGCCGCCGCGGATCGCGTCGATCCCGCGCGCCGAGCGGACGTCGCGGCGCTCGCGAGCGCGCAGCCCGGGCGGCCGGTGGCGCCTGCGCCCCCGCGCCGCGGGCCGGGGCGGCGTGACGCCGCGGCGCCCCGGACGCAAGCGACGGCGGCCGCCAACCTCAGCACGTTCATCGAGCTCCGGGACGATTACGTCTCGCGCGGCAGCAGCGGCTTCTTCAACGCCGCGGTGCTGCGGGGCGATTACGCCTTCAACAGGAGCTTCTCGCTGCGCGCGGACGTGCCGCTCGCCTACGCGGGCGGGCTCGAGGGACAGCGCGACGTGGGGCTCGGCGACATCCTGATCCGGCCGCTCGTCCGCGCGATCGCCACGCCGCGGTTCGCGCTCGTCCTCGGCTCGGATCTCGTCCTCGACTCGGCGGCGCGCCGCGCGCTGGGCTCGGGCAAGAACCAGGTCGCGCCCCTCGTCCAGGCGTACGTCCGCGTGGCGCGGCCCGCGCGGCTGGGGCTGCAGCTGCAGCATGCGGTGTCGTTCGGCGGCGATCCGCGGCGGGACGACATCCAGACGTCGGTGGTGCGGCCCTTCGCGATCATCGAGCTGCCGCGCGGGTTCTGGGTGGGGCCGGACCAGAGCTTCCAGTTCAACCACCGCGGCGCGCCCCGCGTCGTGTCGACGAGCGTGCTGGAGGTCGGCGCAGAGCTCAGCGACCGCGTGCAGGTGTACGTCGATCCGGGCATCCAGGTCGACAGCCGCGGCGCGGTCGACTGGCTGGTGACCGGGGCCGTGCGGTGGGCCTTCCCGCAGCGAGCGCGGGGGCGCCCGGTCGCGTCCGCGCCGGCGCAGGGCGCGGCCGCAGCGGGGACCGCCGCGGGCGAGTAGGCAGGCGGCGGTCGTCCGCGCGCGCCGGCCGCGCGGCTGCCCTCGGCGAGGGGGGCGCGGGGCTGCGCCCGGCCAGGGCCCACGCGCGGCTGGCGCTCAGGAGGGCGGGTGGGCCATTGTCGGGCCCCGGGTGGCGGACCCTTGACCTGAGCCGCCGTCCCGAGCCTGATCCCTTATCCCACCCCGCCCATGCTTTCACGAGATCCGCTGCTCCTGCTCTCTGCCACGCGGCTGGCTGCGCTGATCCGCGCCCGAGCCGTGACGTCGGCCGAGGTCGTGGACGTCCATATCCGGCACATCGAGCGCGTGAACCCGACGCTCAACGCGATGGTGGCGAGCCGGTTCGACGCCGCCCGCGCCGAGGCGCGCGCCGCCGACGGGCTCCTCGATCGCGGTGAGGCCGCCGGCGCGCCGCCGTTCCTCGGGGTCCCGTGCTCCATCAAGGAGAGCTTCGCCGTCTCGGGCATGCCGAACTCCGCGGGGCTCGTCGCCCGCGCCGGCGTGCGCGCGAAGGAGGACGCGGTGACGGTCGCGCGCATGCGCGCCGCCGGCTTCATCCCGCTCGGCGTCACAAACGTCTCGGAGCTCTGCATGTGGATGGAGACGAACAACCGGCTCTACGGCCGGACGAACAACCCCTACGACCCGACGCGCACCGCGGGCGGCAGCTCGGGCGGCGAGGCCGCGGTGGTCGGCGCGGGCGGCGCGCCGGTCGGGCTCGGCTCGGACATCGGCGGATCCATCCGGATGCCTGCGTTCTTCAACGGCGTCTTCGGCCACAAGCCGACCGGCGGGCTCGTGCCGACCTCGGGCCAGTTTCCGCTGCCCGGCGAGCGAGGGCTCCGCTTCATGACGACCGGCCCGATCGCGCGACGCGCCGAGGATCTCATGCCGGTGCTCCGCATCCTCGCCGGCCCCGACGCGGGCGATCCGAGCTGCGCGCCGCTGCCCCTCGGGGACCCGGCCTCGGTCGACCTCGGTGGGCTGACGGTGCTCTCGGTCCAGGACGACGGCGTGCACCGAGTGAGCGACGATCTCCAGGCCGCGCAGCGGAGGGCGGAGGAGGCGCTCGCCGCGCGCGGGGCGACGGTCCGCAAGGCGCGCGTCGAGCTCCTCGCGCGGGCGCTCGACATCTGGACCGCGATGCTGGGCGTGGCCGGGGGCGTCACGTTCCGGGCGCTGCTCGGTGACGGCCGTCCGGTCAGCCTGCCGCGCGAGCTCGCGCGCTGGTCGATCCGCCGCTCGCCGCACACGCTGCCCGCGCTCGGGCTCACCTTGCTGGAGGACGTCGGCAGGCTGGTCCCCTCGCGCATCGCGCGCGCCCTGGAGCTCGGCGAGGCGCTCCGCGCCGAGCTCGTGTCGCGCATCGGCGAGCGGGGCGTGATGCTCTACCCGTCGTATCCGACGCCCGCGCCGCGGCACTACGCGCCTCTCCTGCCGCCCTTCCAGTGGACGTACACGGCGGTGCTCAACGTGATGGAGATGCCGGCGACGCAGGTCCCGCTGGGCCTCAACGCCGAGGGGCTGCCGCTCGGCGTCCAGGTGGCGGCGATCCACGGCAACGATCACGTGACGATCGCCGTGGCGCAGCACCTGGAGCGCTCGTTCGGCGGCTGGGTCCCGCCGTCTCTGTCGTGGTGCCGACGGTGACGTTCCCGCCCGCGGTCGTGGTATCAAGGCTCCCCCCCATGACCATCGACCGCACGTACGACGTGATCGTCTTCGGCGCGACCGGCTTCACCGGTCGCCTCGTCGCCGAGTATCTCGCCACCCAGGGCAAGGAGGCCTCTGCCCGGGACGACGCTGCAGGACGATCCATCCGCTGGGCGATCGCCGGCCGGAACGCGGGGCGCCTCGCCGAGGTGAAGGCGGCGCTGGAGGCGATCGATCCGGCCTGCTCCTCGGTGGGCGTCGTCGAGGCGACCTCGGAGGACGCGGCGTCGCTCGATCGCATGGCCAGCCAGGCGCGCGTGGTCATCACGACGGTCGGCCCGTACTCGACCCGCGGCGAGCCGCTCGTCGAGGCGTGCATCCGCGCGGGCACCGACTACGCGGATCTCACCGGCGAGCCCGAGTTCGTCGACCGCCTCGTCGAGCGCCACCACGAGGCCGCCCGCGCGCGCGGCGTGCGGATCGTCAACTGCTGCGGCTTCGACAGCATCCCGCACGACCTCGGGGCGCTCTTCACGGTGACGAGGCTCCCCGCGGGCGAGCCGATCGTGGTGGAGGGCATCGTGCGCGCGCACGCCAGCTTCTCCGGCGGGACCTGGCAGTCGCTGCTCGAGATCATGGCGCGCGGCGGCCGCGGGAAGCGCGAAGCGCGCTCCGAGGGGGCGCCCGGCGCGCGGAAGGTGCAGGGGCTCAAGGCGCGCATCCGCTACGAGAAGGGGCTGCGCGCCTGGGTCTGTCCGATGCCGAGCATCGATCCGCAGGTCGTGCTGCGGAGCGCGCGGGAGCTCGACGTTTACGGCCCCGACTTCCAGTACGGGCACTACATGCAGGTCAAGTCCGGGCTGCAGCTCGTGGTCGGGATCGCCGGCTTCGGCGCCGTCGCGGCGCTCGCCAAGGTCGGGCCGGCGCGGGAGCTGCTCCGCAAGGTGCGCAGCCCGGGGGAGGGGCCGAGCGCCGAGGAGCGGGCGCGCAGCTGGTTCCAGGTGACCTTCCAGGGCAAGAGCGCGTCGCGCAGGGTGGTGACGCGGGTGAGCGGCGGCGATCCGGGCTACTCGGAGACGGCGAAGATGGTGGCGGAGTCGGCGCTCTGCATGGCGTTCGACCGCGAGCGGCTGCCGGCGCGCGCCGGGGTCCTCACGCCGGCCGTCGCGATGGGGGAGCGGCTCATCGAGCGGCTGCAGGCGGCGGGGATCCGGTTCGAGCTGCTCGAGGGGTGAGCTGCGGCGGTGATCCGTTGGAGACGGGAGCCACTCCCAGCGTACAAGGCCGCACTGCCCATCTCGGGGTGGTGGGGGATCTGCCCAGAGAGATGTCCCATGAAGGCGGGAAGGCGGGAAGATCCTTGATCTTTTCTTCCCGCCTTCATGTTCAAATGACCCCACCCTCTGACATTGTGAAGGGCTGAGTCCCTGGAGTATCCTCGGGGGAAGTGACCGGCACGGAGGAGACCCGCCTTGGCGGGGAGGAGACGGCGCCCCTGTCGCTGGGGCCCGGGGCCGGCAGCCGTGTGCTGACGAGCTCCTTGCCGGCGGAATCCGCGGTCGCCGGCGCGTCGCTCGTCACGTTGCCTGTGGGGTCGCCCGACCCCGCGCAGCGCCCGGAGGAGAGCTTCGCGAGCAGGACGGCCCCTCTGCGGCGATCCTCGGTGGCCCAGGAGCCCGGCGGCCTGCCCATGTCGAGCCGGCAGGCCGCCTGTCCGGCCATCCGCGCCGGGACCCTCATCGGGCATTATGAGCTCATCCGCGAGCTCGGCCGAGGGGGCATGGGCACCGTCTTCCTCGCCCGCGACGTTCGCCTGGGGCGCCTGGTGGGCATCAAGGTCGTCACCACCCTGACCGGCGCCAGACTCCAGCGGTTCCTTGTCGAGGCCCGCGCCACCGCGCTCTGCAAGCACGAGAACATCGTGACGATCCACGATGTGAACGAGCACGACGGATACCCGTACATGGTGCTCGAATACATCGAGGGCCAGAGCCTCCGCGCCTGGATGGATCAGCGCAGGCCCGCCGGCGCGGACGAGGCGGTCGCGACCGCGCCGGTGTCGGCGAGCGCGGCCGTGGAGATGATGGTGCCGGTGGTGCGCGCCCTCTCCTGCGCCCACAAGCTCGGCATCGTCCACCGCGATCTCAAGCCCGAGAACATCATGCTGGAGGCGTCCGGCGCCATCAAGGTGCTCGACTTCGGCATCGCCAAGCTCCTCGACACGGACGTCGCCAGCTCGATCGAGCGGCCTCCCATCTCGCTCCGGACGACCTTGACGCGCGAGGGCGCGATGATGGGGACGATACCGTACATGTCCCCGGAGCAGTGGCTCGGGGAGGGGATCGATCACGAGAGCGACATCTGGGCCATGGGCATCATGCTCTACGAGCTCGTCACCGGTGCGCACCCGCTCGCGCCGGTGACGGTGCACAGCCTCATGCAGGTCGCCCTGCTCGACCAGCCCATGCCCGAGCTCGACGGCGAGCGCCCGGAGCTCGGCGCGATCGGCGCGATCGTCGATCGCTGCCTGCGCAAGCGGAAGGCCGAGCGCACCGCCTCGGCGCAGCAGCTCCTCTCCGAGCTCCTGCCGCTCCTGCCCGGGCGTCACGAGATCGTCCTCGGGGCCGACGAGAGCCCGTTCGCGGGCCTGTCGGCGTTCCAGGAGGCCGACGCGGACCGCTTCTTCGGCCGCGCGGAGGACGTCGCCAGGATGGTGACGCGCCTCCGCAGCCAGCCGCTCCTCGCCCTCGTCGGCGCGTCGGGCGTCGGCAAGTCGTCGCTCGTCCGGGCGGGGATCGTCCCGGCGCTCAAGCGGTCCGGAGGAGGGTGGGAGTCGCTCATCCTGCGGCCGGGGCGCGAGCCCATGGCGGCGCTCGCCGAGCTGCTCAACCATCCCTCCTTGCTGTCGAGGGGCGGCTCGGAGCGGCCGGAGTCGCTCGACATCGAGGCCTCGCGCGGGCGCGTGTTGCGCGAGAGGCTGCGCGCCGAGCCGGGCTACCTCGGGGCCGAGCTGCGCGCGTGGTCGGCCCGGAAGCAGCGCCGCGTCGCGCTCTTCGTCGATCAGTTCGAGGAGCTCTACACGCTCTCGTGCGACGCCGGAGAGCGCGCCGCGTTCCTCTCGTGCCTCGGGGGCGTCGCGGACGACGCCTCGTCGCCCCTGCGCGTCCTCCTGTCGATCCGGTCGGACTTCATCGAGCGGGTGGCCGAGGACAGGCATTTCATGACGGCGGTGACGCGCGGGCTCGTGGTCCTGCCGCCCATCGGCCGCGCCGGGCTGCGCGAGGCGCTGACCCGGCCTGTCCAGGCGGCGCGGTACGAGATCGACGAGCCGGCGCTCGTCGAGGAGATCCTCGACGTGCTGGAGACCACCCGCGGCGCGCTGCCGCTCTTGCAGTTCATGGCGGCGCGGTGGTGGGATCTGCGCGATCGCGGGCGCCGGCTCCTGACGCGGGCGAGCTACGAGGCGATCGGCGGCGTGGCCGGCACGCTCGCGAGCCACGCCGACACGGTGCTGGCCGGGATGAGCGGACGCCAGGCGCAGCTCTGCCGGGCCGTGTTCGAGCGCCTGGTCACGCCCGAGCGCACGAGGGCCATCGCCAGCCTGCGGGAGATCCGCGAGCTGCCGGGGGAGCCGGACGAGCTCGAGGGGGTCGTCCACGTCCTCTCGGATGCGCGGCTGCTCGCCGTCGAGACGGGCCGCGACGACGCCGGCAACCGGGTGGAGATCGTGCACGAGTCGCTCATCGAGCGCTGGCCGACGCTGCTGCGCTGGCTCGACGAGAACCAGAAGGACGCGGCGTTCCTCGACAAGCTGCGCGTGGCGGCGAGGCAGTGGGAGTCGAGCGGCTGCGCCGACGACACCCTCTGGCGCGGCAAGATCGCCCAGGAGGCGCGCCTCTTTCGCGACAGGGTTTATTATCAAGGCCAGTTGCCCGCGCGGGAGCAGCGGTATCTCGACGCGGTGCTCCGGCTGGCGAGCCAGGCGCAGCGCAGGCGGCGCACGCTGATCATCGGCATCATGACGGGGCTCTCCCTGCTTGTCGCCCTGGCCGCCCTGGGGATCATCAAGGTGGTCCGTCAGAACCAGGTCATCACCGCGCAGCTCGAGGAGATCCGCCAGACCGAGTACAACCTCGAGCAGGCGCTCGCCAACGAGCGCGCGGCCCGCGAGGCGGCCGAGCGGGCCCGGAAGAACACGGAGGACGAGCGGCTGCGGGCCGAGGTCCTGCAGAAGGAGGCCGAGGAGGCGCGGTACAGGGCCGAGGACGCGGCCGAGCGAGCGCGCAAGGCGGCCCGGGAGGCCCGGACGGCGCGCGACATGGCGCGGGCGTCCGCGACCGGGGCCCGCGACGCCGAGGCCCGGGCCGGCGCCGAGGAGCGGCGGGCCAGGGAGGCGGCCGAGCACGAGCGCCGCAGCAAGGAGGCGCTGGAGCAGCTCATCCAGCGCACCGTGGGCAACATCCGGTAGCGGGCGTTCCTCGGGGCCATCGAACCCGGGAACCACCGCAGGCCCCGAGGGGGGTGTCGCGCGCGCGGGGCCGGGCTGCCCGGATCCCCGCGCACGCCTCGGCCCCCTGCTCGGTCAGCCGCTAGTTGACCTCGCTGCCGCCGTTGCCGCCCGTGTGATCTGCGACCCCGTTGGTCCCGTCCACCCCCGCCGCCGGCGGCGTCGACCCGCCGCCCTCCTCGGCCTCGGCCACGGCCGCATCCGCCGCGAACGCCTCGACCGCGACCACCCGCTCGTCCTGGCCGACGTGCATGATCCGCACGCCCTGCGCGTTGCGCCCCGTCTCGCGGATCTCGCTCGCCTTCGTCCGGATCATCTGCCCGCGGTCGGTCACGATCAGCACCTCGTCGCTCGGGCTCACCATGGCGACGCCCACCACCGGCCCGTTCCGATCGCTCGCGTCGATCAGGATCACGCCCTTGCCGCCGCGGCTCTGGAGGCGGAACTCCTCGAGCGGCGTCTGCTTGCCGTACCCGCGCTCGCACACCGCCAGCACCCGGTCGCGCCCGTCGCCGCTCACGCCGAGGCCCACCACCACGTCGCCCTCGTCGAGCTCGATGCCCTTCACGCCCATCGTCGCGCGGCCGGTCGGGCGCACCTGATCCTCGGGGAAGCGGATGCTCATCCCGCTCCGCGTCGCGATCACGAGCTCGCGCTTGCCGTCGGTGAGCGCCGCCGTGAAGAGCTGGTCGCTCTCCTCGATCCGGACCCCGATGATCCCCTTGTCCCGGTAGTTCTCGTACTCGTTGAGCGCCGTCTTCTTGATCTGCCCGCGGCGGGTCAAGGTCACGACGAACGTCTCGCCGTCGAAGCTCGGCACCGGCGTGATCGCCGCGACCTTCTCGCCCGGCTCCATCCCGACGAAGTTCACGATCGCCCGGCCCTTCGCGTTCCGCGGCGCCTGCGGGATCTCGTAGACCTTCTTGACGTAGACCTTGCCCTTGTCGCTGAAGAAGAAGACGTACGAGTGCGTCGACGCCACGAAGAGCTGGCTCACCCAGTCCTCCTCGCGCGCCTCCATCCCCACCATCCCCTTGCCGCCGCGGCGCTGCGCCCGGTACGTCGAGGTCGGCGTCCGCTTCAGGTAGCCGGCGTGCGAGATGGTCACGACCATGTCCTCTTCCTGGATCAGGTCCTCCATCTGGATCTCGGCCTCGGCCGGCACGATCTCGGTGCGCCGCTTGTCGTTGAAGCGCGCCTTGATCTCCTCGAGCTCCATCACGATCACGTTCATGAGCAGCTCCATGTCCGCGAGGATCGCCCGGAGCCGCTCGATCGTCTGCGACAGCTCGCCGTACTCCTTCGCGAGCTTCTCCCGCTCGAGGCCGGTCAGGCGCGACAGCCGCATCTCGAGGATCGCCTTGGCCTGCCGCTCGGACAGGAAGTAGTCGCCGCGCCCGTCGGCCTCGACGCACTCGGGCTCCGGGCGGCCGGCGCGCCGGAGGAACTCGCCGAGCCCGCGGAGCGCCAGCTTCTGCAGGTTCTCCCGCGCCTCCTCCGGATCGCTCGAGGCCCGGATCGTCGCGACGATGCGATCGATGTCGCTCGTCGCCATCCCGAGCCCCTCGATGAGCTCGCGCTGCGACTCGGCCTGCCGGAGCTCGAAGCGACAGCGCCGCGTCACGACCTCGCGCCGGTGCTCGATGAAGTGCGAGAGCGTGTCCTTCAGGCTCAGCACCGCCGGGCGCCCGTTCGCGATCGACAGGTTGATGACGCCGAACGTCGCCTGGAGATCCGTCAGCCGGAAGAGCTGGTTCAGGACCACCTGCGGGAAGATGTCCTTCTTCAGCTCGACGACGACGCGCATCCCCTCGCGGTCGCTCTCGTCGCGCACCTCGCTGATCCCCTCGATGCGCTTCTCCTTCATGCACTCGGCGATCTTCGCGACCATCCGGGCCTTGTTCACCTGGTAGGGGATCTCGGTGATCACGAGCTGCTCGCGGTCGCCCTTCATCGTCTTCTCGACGTGGCTGCGCCCGCGCATCGTGATCGAGCCGCGGCCGGTCGTGTACGCCTGCACGATCCCGCTCTTGCCGTAGATGAGGCCGCCCGTCGGAAAATCGGGGCCCGGGACCAGGTGGAGCAGCTCCTCCAGCGTGATGTCGGGGTTGCGGATGATGGCGATCGTCGCGTCGATGATCTCGCCGAGGTTGTGCGGCGGGATGTTCGTCGCCATGCCGACGGCGATGCCGCCGGAGCCGTTGACGAGCAGCTGCGGGAACTTCGCCGGCAGGACGCTCGGCTCGAGCTCCGAGTCGTCGTAGTTCGGGACGAAGTCGACAGTGTCCTTGTCGAGGTCGGCGAGCAGCTCGACCGCCATGCGGGACAGGCGCGACTCGGTGTACCGCATGGCCGCGGGCGAGTCGCCGTCGACCGAGCCGTAGTTGCCCTGCCCGTCGATGAGCGGATAGCGCAGGCTGAAGGTCTGCCCCATGCGGACGAGCGCGTCGTAGACCGCGAGATCGCCGTGGGGGTGGTACTTGCCGAGGACGTCTCCGACGACGCGCGCGCACTTCTTGTGCGAGCCGCCGGGGCCGATCTTCTGCTCGTTCATCGAGTAGAGGATCCGGCGGTGCACCGGCTTCAGGCCGTCGCGCACGTCCGGGATCGCGCGGCCGATGATCACGCTCATCGCGTAGTCGAGGTAGCTCGTCCGGAGCTCGTCCTGGATGCTGACCGGAACCTTCTGCTGGATGTTCGACGTCTCTTCCATGGGATCTGCACCCGAGGCACGGGGGCGGGCGCGGCGCGCACGGCCCCGTCGTAGAGGCCCATCCCAGCGCGGCTCGAGCGTCGAGCGGATCGGTGGAGGCATCTCTCGGCCTCGATCGACGATCGATGAGGTCGAGTCTGGCCTCCGCCGAGCGCCCTTGACCCGCGCTGTTCAGGGGATGCGACGGATGCGTTCAGGTACTCCAAGGGGCAGGCCGGCGCAAAGGGTTTGCCGGCCTGAAGACGTCGCAACGTCAGGCTCGCCGGGCAGCGCCGGGAGGCGCGGCGGAAGCGATCAGCGGGGGGCGCGGGACGCGCTGGGCGCGCACGTGGCGCGGGTGGTCGCGCCGGGGCGGACCTCACCGGCGCAGCTGGCGGAGAGCACCGACGTTCCCGTCGCGTCGAGCACCTCGACGGACGTCTCGTACGTGCCCGGGGAGAGGGCCGACAGGAGCGCGCGTTGGCCGCAGGGCACAGGGCCGACGTAGGGCGCCGTCCCGGGCCGCTCGCCGTCGGGCAGCGGCTCGGTCGCCGGCTCGGTCGCCGTGTAGGTGGACGCGCCCGCGCCGCAGGCGAGCTGTTCGGCCGCGAGGAGCGCGTCGAGGTCGAGCTCGAGCGCTCCTGTGTCGGACAGCGGGGCGCAGGTCGCCGTCACCGTGATGCCCGCGCTCGCCGTCGCGAAGCAGCTCGAACCGAACAGGAGGTCCCCCGCGGCGTTCTTCGCCTCCAGGCGGAAGAAGTGGGCTCGGCCCGGGGCGGCGCCGAGGTCGTAGACGACCGGCTCGGCCGGCGGACAGCCGACCCCGAGCACCGGCGCGAGCGCGCTGCCCTCGGGGAGGACATCGAACGACGCGACCTCGCGGTCGTCGGCCCCGCAGCGCAGCGCGCCGAGCGCGCTCGCCGGGTCGAGCACGATGGCCGCGCTCGGCGCGTCGTCGGGGCCGGCGACCGAGGCGCACCCCTGGACGACGACGTTGACGCCCGTCTTCGCCACGAGCTTGCCGGCGTCGTCCGTGGCGTCGGGGCCGGGGCAGGCCCACGTCCAGCGCGGCGCGACCGGGGCTCCGTCGACGAGCATGTGGGGGCTCCCGGAGGTCTCGTCGCCGACGGGCGCGAGCTCCTCGGCGCGCTGCGCGTAGCCGTCGATCCTCGCCGTGTACTCGTGCCCTTCGACGACGTAGGTGAACGACACGCGCGACGAGCAGGGGATCGGTGGCGACGAGGCGAGGGTGAACGGCCCGCCCTCCGCGCTCTCGTCCGTGAGCGTGGCGACGTAGCTGCGGATCGCCCCCGGCTCGCTCGAGCACCGCACGTCGCCCAGGAAGGCGAGCGGGTCGATGGTGAGCGACGTCTGGATCCGCCCGTCGTCGTCGTCGTCGTCGCTGCTCCCGCTGGTGCAGGCCGCGATC
>JAICEP010000043.1 GCA_025924095.1 Sorangium sp. | reverse complement strand
CTTGGGCGCCGGGCTGCCGTCCTGCTTGGGCGCCGGGCTGCCGTCCCTCGAGGCCAGCTGGGGCTGCCCCGCCGCCGCGGCCGAAGACCGCGACGGCGCGCTCTCCTGGGGCAGGCGGATCGTGAACTTCGCGCCCTTGTCGGACGACGCGACCGCGATGGTCCCCGCGTGCTCGTCGACGATCTTCTTCACGATCGCGAGCCCGAGCCCGGTACCGCCGCGCTTGCCCGATGTGACGAACGACTGGAAGAGCCGGCCCTGGACCTCCTTGGGGATCCCCTTGCCTGTGTCGGCGACGCTGACCGCGAGGTCGCCCCCGTCGCGGTAGGCGCGGAGGGTCACCGTGCCCCCGCCTGGCCGCATCGCCTCGACCGCGTTGCGGACCAGGTTGTGCAGGAGCCGCGTCATCTTCGCCTCGTCGAACCGCGCCGTCCCTCGGTCCTCGAGCTCCAGGGAGAGCCTCACGCCGGTCCCGGCGAGCTCGTGTTCCAGCTGCTTCTCGATGTCGCCGAAGAACTTGGTCAGGTAGACCTTGCGCACGAGGATGCTCCGCTCGCCGCGCGCGAACTCCAGCACCTCGCGCTGCATCGCGCTGATCACGTCGAACTGCTTCAGGATCAGCCGCGCGTGATCTTCCCTCGTCGCCGCGTCGGGGGCGCTGGCCATGAGCTGGACGTAGCCGCTGATCACCGTGAGCGGCGTGCGCACGTCGTGCATCACCCCCGAGAGCAGGCGCCCGATCGTGGTGAGCCGCTCGCTCTGCTCCCGCTCGAGGCGCGACCGGAACAGCCGCAGCGCGGTCGACGCGTTCGCCGACACGAGCCGCAAGAGCGCGCGATCGTCCTTCGAAAAGCCGTGGGGTTTCCTGGAGTTGTAGAGCGCCATCGCGCCGATCGGCACCGCGTCCTCGCCCTCGAGCGGCACGGCGATCGCCGTTCGCAGGTCCGCCCCGAGCAGCTGGGCGAGCCGGGGCGAGACCGGCGTGTCGCCCAGCGCGTCGCCCGCGCCTTCGCTCGAGAAGAACACGGCCTCGTTGTGCACCATGGCGTGCCCGACCACCCCCTCGCCGCGGCGCATGGCGATGCGCTTCACCGCCGGCCGCCGGGGAGCCGCGACCACGACGCCCTCCGGCTCCTCGTCCGGCGCGGACGAGCGGGGCGACGGGCCGCCGTCCTCGAACGCGGTGAAGTCGAAGAAATACAGGGCCAGGCCGCCCTCGATCTCGTCGACGAGCATGCCCCCCGCGCGCGCCTCGCACGCCCTGCCGGCCTCCGTGATGACCGCGCGCGCGAGGTCCTCCATCGTGGTCGCGCGGCCCATCGCGCTCTCGAGCTCGAAGAGCAGCTTGAGGTCGCTCACGCGGTGCTCGAGCTGCTCCTTCGTCTCCACGAGCTGCGTGTTCTTCTGGATCACCGAGAGGAACAGCCGCGAGTTGTCGATCGAGACGGCCGCCTGCGTCGCCAGCGCGCTCAGGAGCTCCTCGTCGTGGACCGAGAACTCTCCTTCCCCGTGCTTGTTCAGGACCTGAATGACCCCGATGGTCCGGCCGACGTGGTTCTTCATCGGCGCGGCGAGGATCGAGCGGGTGCGGTACCCCGTCACCTCGTCCCAGTCGCGCTGAAACCTGCGGTCCCGGTAGGCGTCCTTCACGCGGATGGTGCGCCCGATCTTGGCGACGTGGCCGGCGATCCCGGCGCCGACGGGCAGCTCGATCGCGCGCGCCTCCTCGCCGATGACGATCCGCGAGAACAGCCGCTGGCGCTGCTCGTCGAGCAGGTAGAGGGTCGCCCGGTCCGCGTCGAGCAGCTCCGTGATCTTGTTCAGGATGAGCGCGAGCAGCTGGTCGAGATCCAGGGTGCTGCCGAGCGCGAGCCCGACATCCCGGAGCGCCTGCACGGTCTTGTCACTTTGGGCAAGGCGCGCCTCGAGCTCTTGAATCCGAGCCTGAAGCGCTTTCGTGCGTTGTTCCGCCTTCGCGGTCACCAGGAGACGCTAACACGACTTCGTCCGCAGAAGCGCGCGCGGTCCCCTGCGCGACGCGTTCGTCCCGCAGAGAGCGCTCCCTACGACGGCCGGGAGCGCCCCTAGGACGAACCGCTACTGGTTCATGCTCTCGAGGAATTCCTGATTGGTTTCGGTGCGGCTCACCTTGTCCAGGAGGAATTCCATCGAGTCGATGACGTTGAGGGGGTGCAGCAGCTGGCGGAGCAGCCACACGCGCTGGAGGATCCACTCCGGCAGCAGCAGCTCTTCCTTGCGGGTCGCGCTCTTGTTGATGTCGAGGCAGGGGAAGATCCGCTTCTCCATCAGCTTGCGATCGAGGTGGATCTCGCTGTTACCGGTCCCCTTGAACTCCTCGAAGATGACCTCGTCCATGCGCGAGCCCGTGTCGACGAGCGCGGTGGCGACGATGGTCAGCGACCCGCCTTCCTCGACGTTGCGCGCGGCGCCGAAGAACCGCTTCGGCTTGTGCAGCGCGTTCGAGTCGACGCCGCCGGACAGGATCTTGCCGCTCGGCGGGACGACCGTGTTGTAGGCGCGCGCCAGGCGGGTGATCGAGTCGAGCAGGATCACGACGTCGTGCTTGTGCTCGACGAGGCGCTTCGCCTTCTCGATCACCATCTCGGCCACCTGCACGTGCCGCGTCGCCGGCTCGTCGAAGGTCGAGCTGATCACCTCGCCCTTCACGGTGCGCTGCATGTCGGTCACCTCTTCCGGGCGCTCGTCGATGAGCAGCACGATCAGGGTCGTGTCCGGGTGGTTGGCCGAGATCGCGTTGGCGATCTGCTGGAGCAGCACCGTCTTGCCGGCGCGGGGCGGCGAGACGATGAGGCAGCGCTGCCCTTTGCCGATCGGGCAGAGCATGTCGATGATGCGCGTCGAGAAGCTCTTCGTCCCGTTCTCGATGTTGAACTTCTGCTGCGGGTACAGCGGCGTCAGGTTGTCGAACAGGATCTTGTCGCGGGCGACCTCGGGGGGCTCGCCGTTGATCTTGTCGACCTTGAGCAGCGCGAAGTACGCCTCGCGCTCCTTGGGCGGCCGGATCGAGCCGCTGACGCTGTCGCCGGTGCGGAGGTTGAAGCGCCGGATCTGGGACGGCGAGACGTAGATGTCGTCCGGGCCCGGCAGGTAGTTGTAGTCCGGCGCCCGGAGGAAGCCGAAGCCGTCGGGCAGGCATTCGAGCACGCCCTCGCCGTAGACCGGCTGGTCCTGCGCCGCGTGGGCCTGCAGGAGCGCGAAGATGACCTCCTGCTTGCGCAGCCCGGCAGCGCCCTCGATGTTGAGCCCCTTCGCCATCTGGACGAGCTCGGCCATCGGTTTCTGCTTCAGTTCCCTGAGGTGCATGAGTCGGAAAGCTCCAGGATGCGACAGCGCGCGCCCTGTCAAGGGCGTGGAGGCCGTCGGTCGATGGTTTCTGTTTGGGGGGGTCTAGCGGGTCGAGCCCGAGGCGGGGCCGAGCATGTCGTCGATGTCGGCGGGTCGCCAGGGGGAAGAGGGCTCGCCTCGTAACCGGCGCCCCTCACGTTCATGTCGCTCGATCGGCGGGCTGCGCTTGCCGATCGGGCGGCGACTCTATCAAGCGCGTTTGCTCTGTCAATGCGCGCCGGGAACCACGGACGCGGGGTCGACCACGCCGCGCGCGCGGAACGGCGGGGGCGAACTGCCTGTGGCACCCCGACGCTGCCCGAAGTTGCCTCCCCCGGAGTGCGCGGCTAAGTCAAGCTGGTTCCATGGGGCTCAAACAGGTTCAGCTGGTCGTCCGCGGTCGCGTCCAGGGCGTCTTCTTTCGTGCTTCCACGCAGCGCGAGGCCAAGCGGCTCGGCCTCACCGGCTGGGTGAAAAACCGCTCCGATGGCAGCGTAGAGGTGCTCGCCGAGGGAGAGGAGGACGAGCTCAAGGAGCTCATCGCGTGGGCGAACCGCGGCCCGAGCGCGGCGCGCGTCGAGCGCGTCGACGTCCGGTGGCGCGGCTTCTCGGGCGACTTCTTCGACTTTCGCATCACGGATTGAGGCGCTTGGCACCCAGCTCGTCGGATCCGAGGAGCGCAGGCGCGCGGCCGTCGCGGAGAGGCAGCCCGGCGTGCGCGTGGCTCGTCCTGCTCAGCCTGATCGCGGCCGCGCCGCTCGCGCCGCCCCTGGCGCACGCCGCCGCGCAGCGCGACGCCGGCGCCGCTGCGCCGGCCTCGTCGGCGCTCCCGGAGCTCCCGCGCCTCGCCCCGATCGCCCGTCCGGAGCCCGACATCACCGCGGTCCGCGAGCTCGATCGCGTGCTCGACCAGATCACGTCGCAGGACGCCCGCTCACGGGAGAGCGCCCGCGCGTCCCTTGACGAGCCGATCTCCGGCATCGTCGATGCGGTTCGGCTCCGCGTGCAGGACATCCGCGGCTCGATCGATCGCGACGCGGCGCCCCGCGTGCTCGCGGAGGCGCGCAGAGAGGGGCGCAAGGCGCTGAAGGGCGACAAAGGCGATGACGCGCGCGACGCCAAGAAGAAGGGCGCGGACGCGAAGGACCTCAAGGGCGCGAAGAAGAGCGCGGGCGACGCCAAGAAGGACGCCAAGGGCGCGAAGAAGGGCAGCGGCGACGCCAAGAAGGACGCCAAGGCCGACAACGGCGCGAAGAAGGGCGTCGGCGACGAGAAGGACGAGGCCGAGGGCGACTGGGTGGACTTCATGCTCGCCGTGCCTCGGCCGCGCGACAGCGCGTGGCGCGATGTCGTGAAGCTGCTCGCGATGGAGCGGATGCTCGTCGCTGCGGGCACGACGCCGGCGATCCGCGAGCTCATCGCGCTGCACGCCTATTTCGGCGAGCTGCTCCGCATCGATCTCCAGCGGCAGATCGCCAAGCTGCGCGACAAGGCGGTCCCCGCGCTGATCGAGGCGCGCCAGCACGACGCCAAGATCGTCCAGCGATGGGCCAACAAGCAGCTCGATCTGCTCGGCCGGGCGATCCCCGGCGAGGCGATCGCGTCGAACGACACGCAGATCCTCGCCGACGTCCTGCGCGCGTACGGCCGCGTCCGGGACGTGGACGCCATGCGCGTGATCCTGAGCTTCTGCAACAGCGACCGCGCGCGGCTGCGCGACGCTGCGCGCGAGGCCATCTCTGCGATCGGCGAGCCCGGCGTCTGGCAGCTCCGCGACGCCTACCTGAACCTCACGGGCGACAAGCCGCCGCGCGAGTGGTCGTGGGACCGGATCGCGCGCGAGCTCTTCGCGACGTACGATCGCGCTCGCCTCGCCGAGGTGTACAACCTGATGGACGAGGGTGTCGCCGCGACGAGCGCGAACAAGCTCGCCGAAGCGACCGACGCGTTCGACCGGGTCCTCGCCCGCGCGCCGCTCTTCGAGCGCCGCAAGGAGATGGTGGGGGCCTACGTCGAGCGGGCGAAGTCGCTGCCGGCCGACCGACGCGACGACGCGCTCGCGATGCTGCGCAAGGCGCTGCGCCTCGACCCGACCGGCGAGCACGCGGGGAAGATCGAGGCCGAGATCGCCTACCACGAGGGCGTGCTCCTCATCGATCGCGGCACGCCGGACAAGTTCGTGCTCGAGCGCGCGCTCGAGCTCGACCCGGGCCACGCCGGGGCGAGGGCGGCGCTCGCGTCCCTCGGGGACAAGGTCGCCGAGCGGAAGAGCCAGAAGAACCGCTACATCGCCGCGGGAGCGGTGGGGTTCGTCGCCCTGCTCGCGATGTTCTTCCTTGCCCGACGCCGGAGCGAGCCGGCGCCGCCTCGACTGCAGCCCAGCTCCGCTCCGCCGCAACCGCCGGCGTCTCCCGGCCCGGAGCCGTCTCGAGAGCCGGCGCTACCGGCTGACCCGGCGCCGTCTGCCGCCGCCTCGGAAGCAACCCCTCCCCTTCCGGTCGAACAGATCGAGCCGGCAGGACCGCGAAGCGACGACGCACCTGAAGCCGGACCGCTCAACCGCTGAGCCACGGCACGCGCCCCGATCGACATTGGCGCAGAAATTTTACAGCGTTGATGCAGTCGCTGTGCCTCACCTGGACTACTCCGGGGAGCTCGCGACATCGAGGGGCCGGCGCGCTGATCGCACGTCGGCTCCCAACGCAGAGACGCCGGGGGAGCTCATGGCTCTCCCGGCGTGCTCTCTGCAACTGCGCCGGCGCTACCGGGCGCCAACCTGCATCCGGCTCAGCCGGCGGTCGTCGCCGGCGTAGCCGGCTCCGCTGCGGCGACCGGTTCGGCCGCCTGCGCGGGTGCGTCGTCCTCGACCGGAGGCGCGTCGATGAACTCGATGAGGCTCATCGGCGCGTTGTCGCCGCGACGCGGCCCGAGCTTGATGATCCGCGTGTAGCCACCCGGCCGCCCCTCGAAGCGCTTCGAGAGATCGATCATCACCGTCGCGATGATATCGACCTTCTTGCCATCGGTCTCGACCCCCCAGCGAGGGATGTAGCTGCCTACGAGCCGCTCGGCGTGAAGCCGGCGCGCTCTGTCGCCGGGGTTGAGCTCCGCGTGCGCGGTATACGCGACCTTGCCGAGCCGCGTCGCCTTGGTGATGAGCCGCTCGGCAACGCGCCGCAGCTCCTTCGCCTTGGCGTCGGTCGTCTCGATCCGCTCGTGGGTGATCAGGTTCGCCGTCAGGTTGCGAAGCATCGCCCTGCGGCTGGAGGTATCCCGACCAAACTGCCTGCCAGCTTTCTTGTGACGCATGACGTTCCCTCAGTACCGACTCACGCCTGCGCCTGCTGCGCCTTCCAGCGCTCGAGGAGCTGCGGCCAGTTGTCGATCTTCATCCCGAGCGAGAGCCCCATGTTCGCGAGGATCTCTTTGATTTCCTTCAGCGACTTGCGGCCGAAGTTCTTGGTCTTGAGCATGTCCTGCTCGGTGCGCTGCACCAGCTCGCCGATGAGCGTGATGTTCGCGTTCTGCAAGCAGTTCGCGGAGCGGACGCTGAGCTCGAGCTCCTCGACGGAGCGGAACAGGTTCTCGTTGAGCGGCTCGTCGTCGCTCAATACCGCCTGGTAGCTCGTCTCCTCGCTCTCCTCGAAGTTGACCCAGATGGAGAGCTGCTCCTTGAGGATCTTCGCGGCGAAGGCGACCGCATCCGCAGGCGACACGGAGCCGTTGGTCCAGACCTCGAGCGTGAGCTTGTCGTAGTCGGTCACCTGCCCGACGCGGGCGTTCTGCACGGTGTAGTTCACCTTGCGGATGGGCGAGAACAGCGCGTCGATCGGGATCGTCCCGATGGGCATGGTCGGCGTCTTGTTCCGCTCGGCGGGCACGTAGCCGCGGCCCACGTTCACCGTGAGCTCCATCGAGAGCGGGCCCTTCTTGTCGAGCACGGCGACGAGGTGGTCGGGGTTGAGCACCGACAGCCCATCCACCAGCTGGATGTCGCGCGCGTACACGGGCCCGGCCCCCTCACGATCGATCCGCACCGAGTACGTCTTCGGGGTCGCCGCCTTGAAGACGACCTCCTTCACGTTGAGGATGATGTCGCTGACGTCCTCGACCACGTCCGGCACGGTGGTGAACTCGTGCAGCGCGCCCTCGATGCGGATGGCCGTCGCAGCCGCCCCCTGAAGGGAGGAGAGCAGCACGCGGCGCAGCGAGTTCCCGATCGTGATCCCGAAGCCGCGCTCCAGGGGCTCACACGTGAACTTGGCGTAGAACTGCGTCCCGCTCTCCGCGTCGATCGAGATGCCCTTGGGCCGGATCAGATCGCGCCAGTTACGGGCGATCATCGTGAGGTTCGGGCTGTTCATCGTCATGGCGATCTCCTTCCTTCATGAGGTTTGCGCGGAGGTCTCACGCCGCGGCCGCACTCGACCGGACGGCGCCGCCTCCTGCCCGCATTCTTGGCTCCATCCGCCTGCGCATCCGCGCGCAGAACAGCGACGCGGAGGGGAGCCCGCAGCGAACGACCGCACCCTGCAAGGTGCGCTCGTGACGCTGCCCTCCCCCGCGCCGCCCTCGCGATCAGCGCGAGTAGTACTCGACGACGAGCTGCTCGCGAATCTCGGGCTCGTTGAGGTCCTCGCGGATCGGAGCGCCCTTGACCGCTCCGGTGAACGCCGCGCGATCCACCTCGATCCAGCTCGCGACCGGGCGCTTGTCCGCGCCCCCGACGGACGCGAGGACGCTCTTGAACTTGCGCGCCCCCTCGGTGAGGTCGATCCGATCACCGGCCCGCACGACGTAGCTCGGGATGTCCAGCCGCTTGCCGTTCACATGAACGTGCCCGTGCCGGACGAGCTGACGCGCTTCGGCGCGAGACGAGCCGAAGCCCATCCGGTGCACCACGTTGTCAAGGCGCCGCTCCAGCAGCGCGAGCATCTCCTCGCCCGTCCGGCCCTTGCGCCGGTTGGCCTCCTGGAAATACCCGCTGAACTGCCGCTCGAGCACGCCGTAGATGCGTCGCACCTTTTGCTTCTCGCGCAGGCGCACCGCGTACTCGCTCAGCTTGATGCGCCCCTGACCGTGCTGGCCGGGCGGATACGGGCGCCGCGTGTACGCGCACTTCTCGGAATAGCACCGCTCTCCCTTGAGGTAGAGCTTCATCCCCTCGCGGCGGCAGAGCTTGCAGACCGGACCAATGTAGCGAGCCATCGTGAATTACCTCAAACCCTGCGCCGCTTCGGCGGCCGGCAACCGTTGTGGGGGATCGGCGTGACGTCGCGGATCAGCGTCACCTTGAAGCCCGCGGTCTGAAGCGCGCGGAGCGCGCTCTCGCGCCCGGCCCCCGGGCCCTTCACGAACACGGCGACCGAGCGCATCCCGTGCTCCTGCGCCCGCCGCGCGGCCTCTTCCGCCGCCAGCTGCGCGGCGAACGGCGTCGACTTGCGCGATCCCTTGAAGCCGCGAGCGCCAGCGGACGACCACGCGATCGCGTTGCCGTTGATGTCCGTGATCGTCACGACCGTGTTGTTGAAGGTCGACTGAATGTGCGCGATGCCCGCGGAAACATTCTTCCTGACCTTCTTCTTCTGCTTGGTCTTGGTGTTCGTGGCAGCCGTCTTCGCTTGCGCCATGGCGTCCTAATCCCCGCTCGTCACTTGGCCGCGGCCGGACGCCGCTGCAACATGCCCTTGCGCGGACCCTTCCGGGTGCGCGCGTTCGTGTGCGTCCTCTGCCCGTTCGCCGGGAGGCCGCGCCGGTGGCGAAGCCCGCGGTAGCAGCCGAGGTCCATGAGCCGCTTGATGTTGAGCTGCACCTCGCGCCGCAGGTCGCCCTCGACCTTGTACTCGGCGTCCAAGAGGTCGCGGATCGCCTTGACCTCAGCGTCGCTGAGCTCCTCGACCCGCTTGTCCTGCGGGATGTTGGTCCTCGCGCAGATTCGCAACGAGAGAGTCCGCCCGATGCCGTAGAGGTACGGCAGGGCGTAGGCGACATGCTTCCGACGCGGGAGATCGACACCAGCGATACGAGCCATGGTTACTCCAAACCGAAACGGGGGCGGGCTTCCGCCGAAAGAGCTAGTTCCCCTGGCGCTGCTTGTGGCGGGGGTTCTCGCAGATGATCCGAACGACACCACGCCGCCGCACCACCTTGCACTTGTCGCAGATCTTCTTGACGCTCGGGCGCACCTTCACGGGGAGCCTCCAGATTCCTCAGAATACGTTATTTATGCCGGTACGTGATCCGGCCCCGGCTCGGGTCGTACGGCGAGACCTCGACGGTCACGCGGTCGCCCGGCAGAATCTTGATGTAATACTGCCGCATCCGGCCGCTGATGGTCGCGAGGACGCCCAGGCCGTTGTCCGCCTTCACGCGAAACATGGCGTTCGGCAGGGCCTCTTGAACCACGCCGTCGAACTCGAGCTTGTCGCCCTTCGGTTCTTTCGGCGGTCTGGTCTGTCTATTACGCCTCATTCTCCACCCGAGCCCGATCGGCCGATGGCCGACAGTACCCTGTGCGTAACTTCGTCTGGCTTCCCGACCCCGTCGACGCGATGCAGCAGCTGCTTCTGTTCGTAGAACGGAAGCAGGGCAGCCGTCATCGCCTCGTAGGCATCGAGACGCTTGGTAACAGCCTCGGGCCGATCATCGGCCCGATGCTCTAGCTCCGCACCGGGGGGCGGCGGATTATAAACGAGATGATATATCTGTCCACTGCGTTTGTCAGTCCGGCGATGGATCAACCGTTCCTCGAGCAGAGGGCGCGGAACGTCCAGCTGGAGCACCGCGTCGATCCGCCTGCCGCCCTGACGGGCGAGGAGCTCGTCGAGCGCGTTCGCCTGGGGCACAGTCCTGGGAAATCCGTCCAGAAGGAAACCGCCACCGCAGTCGGGCTCGGCCGTCCGCTCAGCGATGAGGCCGATGACGGCCTCATCCGGCAGGAGTCCGCCAGAGTCCATGATGTCCAGGTATCGCTTCTCCAGCGTACCCGCCCGCTTCGCCTCACGCAGCATGTCGCCGGTCGAGATCTGCGGGATACCGAAGCGTGCGCAGAGCAGCTTCGCCTGCGTACCCTTCCCAGCTCCAGGAGGCCCCACCAGAACCAAGATCATTTGCCCTCCATCACGCTTCCGGGAGCTTGCGGCCCCGGATACGGGTGGCACCGGGGCCCGTCAGCCCCTCGTAGCTCCGCGTGATCAGGTGCGCCTCCAGCTGGTTCACCGTGTCGAGCGCGACGCCCACGACGATCATGAGCGACGTGCCGCCGAAGCCGAAGGGGATACGCAGCAGGTTGCCGACGATCGAGGGAACCACGCACACCGCGGCGACGTAGAGCGCGCCGCCCACGGTGATCCGCTGGATCACCCGGTGGATGTAGTCCGCCGTCTGCTTGCCTGGCCGGATCCCGGGAATGTTTGCCTGCTGCTTCTTCAGGTTCTCGGCGACGTCCACCGGCTGGAACGTCACGTTCGTGTAGAAGAAGCAGAAGAAGATGATGAGCAGCGCGTAACCGGTGTTGAAGACCCAGTCCCCCCGGTTGATGATCGCCTGGATCTGCTCGGCTCCGGGCACGTTCATGTTCGCGAGCGTCTGCGGGAACATCAGCAGCGACGACGCGAAGATGGGGGGGATGGTGCCCGCGGTGTTCACCTTGAGCGGCAGGTGCGCGGTCTGCCCGCCGTACACGCGGCGGCCGACCTGGCGCCGCGAGTACACGATCGGGATCTGACGCCTGCCGTTCTCGAAGAACGCGATGACCCCGATGACGAGCACGATGAACACGACGATCGCGGCCATCGACAGCGGCTGGAGATCGCCGGCGTTCTGCGCGAAGTAGTTGCCGATCTCGCCGGGGATGCTGGTGATGATGCTCGCGAAGATCAGGAGCGAGACGCCGTTCGAGACGCCGCGCTCGGTGATCTGCTCGCCGATCCACATCAGGAACGCGGTCCCGGTCGTCAGCGTGATGACCGTCATCAGCTGGAAGCCGATACCAGGGTGGTTCACGATGCCGGCGCCCGTCTCGCTGCTCGACAGGCCCTCCAGCATCTTCGCGATCGAGAAGGACTGGAACAGCGAGAGGGCGACCGTGCCGTAACGCGTGTACTGATCGAGCCGGCGACGCCCCTGCTCGCCCTCTTTCCGCAGCTCGTCGATGGGCTTGTACACCATGCCCATGAGCTGCATGATGATCGATGCCGAGATGTACGGCATGATCCCAAGCGCGAAGATCGACAGGTTCTCCAGGGCCCCGCCGGAGAACATGTTCAGGAAGCCGACGAGCCCGCCGGACTGCTTCGCGACGTACTGTCGCATCGCGTTCCGGTCCACACCCGGGGTCGTCACGAAGACGCCGACCCGGTAGACCGCGAGCATCACCAGCGTGAAGATCACGCGTCGCCGGAGCTCCGGGATCTTGTGGAAGTTGGTGATTCCCGCGAGGCTGGCCATAGGCGATCCTGGACTCCGGCTTGAAGGGTGCGCCTGCGCGCTGGCTACGAGGACGAGGAGTCCGTCGCGTTGTCCTGGGACGCTGGCGACGCGGGCGACGCGAGCACGACCGCCTTGCCCCCCGCCTTCTCGATCTTCTCGATCGCTCCCTTGGAGAAGCGATGCGCGATCACCGTGAGCTTCTTCGTGAGCTCACCGCTGCCGAGGATCTTCACGACGTCGAAGCGACCCTGCACGAGGCGGGTCGCGTGGAGCGCGACAAGATCGACCTGAACGCCGTCGTCGAACGCCTCGAGGGCGCCGACGTTGACGTTGACCACGATGTCCGCGAGCGGATTCCGGAAGCCACGCTTCGGGAGGCGACGCTGGATCGGCGTCTGTCCACCCTGGAAGTGCTTCTTGTTGATGTTGCCGCCCGCCCGAGCCTTCTGCCCTTTTTGTCCGCGGCCAGACGTCTTGCCGACGCCCGACCCCACGCCGCGGCCAACGCGGAGCCTCTTGGTTACGGCGCCTTCAGGGGCTTGGAGCTTAGAAAGGATGTCCATGTTTCACACTTCCGTACGCGGCAACTCCGCTGGAATGACGATCTCGCTTCTCAGGACTTCGGGGAGGCTGCCTCGTCGGCGACCTCCTCCACCTCGACGAGGTGGAGGATCTTCTTCACCATGCCACGGAACGAGGGCGTGTTCGCGACGACCACCTCGGACCCCGGCCCACGCAGGCCGAGGCCCTTGATGACCTTGCGGGTGTGCTCGACCTGGCCGATGTTGCTGGCCTTCTGGCGTACGCGGAGCTTCACTGCGAGCCTCCTTCGCCACCACCGCCCTGCGCCTGCGGCTGCGCCGCGCCGCCCGGCCCGGGGGGCGCCACGCTCACGCGCCGGCGGCCCGCGGTGTTCGTACCGCCGCGGCGCTGGTAGTCGAGCGAGTCGAGCTGCATCGACCGCTTCCCGGCGACGCTCTCCGGGCTCTTCAGCCCGCGGAGCGCCGCGACGGTCGCGTGCACGACGTTGTGCGGGTTGCTCGTGCCGAGCGACTTCGACAGCACGTCGTGGATCCCCGCCGACTCGACGACGGCGCGCACCGCGCCGCCGGCGATGACGCCCGTCCCAGGGCTGGCCGGCTTCAGCAGGACCTTGCCCGCCCCGACGTGACCAAACGAGTCGTGCGGAATCGTCACACCGTCCAGCGGGATGCGGAACAGGTTCTTGCGAGCCTGATCGTTCCCCTTGCGGATGGCCTCCGGCACCTCGTTGGCCTTGCCCAGGCCGACGCCCACGTGCCCCGCTTCGTCGCCCACCACGACCAGCGCCGAGAAGCTGAAACGCCGGCCGCCCTTGACGACCTTGGCGACGCGGTTGATGTGGATGACTCGCTCTTTCAGCTTCTCTTCGTCGACATGATCGAACGCCATAACCCGTCCTCTATCACGTTCTCCGCCGCGGCAGTTGACCGCGCCCGCCGCCCTTCACCATCAGGGCAGCGGCTGTGGGAGTCAGAAATCGAGACCTGCCTCGCGGGCTGCCTGGGCGAGGGCGCTGACGCGCCCGTGATACAGATAGCCGTTGCGGTCGAAGACCACCTTGCCGATCTGCTTCTCTTTGCAGATCTTCGCGATCAGCGCCCCGACCTTCTTCGCCGCCTCGACCTTGTTGTCCTCGTCGAGGGAGCCCTTCAGATCCTTCGACAGCGTCGAAGCGTGGGCGAGGGTCTTGCCGCTCACGTCGTCGATGACCTGCGCGTAGATGTGCTTCGAGCTGCGGAAGACGCTGAGGCGCGGGCGCTCCGGCGTCCCCTCGACCTTCTTGCGGATGCGGAGCTTCCGGCGCTCCCGACCGACGATTTTCATGCCCATGACCGTCTCGTCCCTCGGTGCAGCGGCGAACCCGCCGCCGCTCGCCTTTACTTCTTGCCGCCCTTGCCGGCCTTGCCAGCCTTCTCCCGCACGCGCTCACCGCGGTAACGCACGCCCTTGCCGCCGTACGGCTCCGGCGGCCTGAAGCCGCGAATCGTAGCGGCCGTCTGCCCGATGAGCTCCTTGTCCGCCCCCGTCAGGACGAGGACCGTGCCCTTCGAGTCCGCCGGGATCGCCGCGGTGAGGCCCGTCGGCACCGCGAAGGTCACCGGATGCGAGAAGCCGAGGGCGAAGTTCAGCGTCGTGCCCTTGAGCTCGACGCGATAGCCGGTCCCCTTGAGCTCGAGCGTCCGCTCGTACCCCTCGGCGACGCCCTTCACCATCGCGGCCACGAGCGCCCGCGTGAGCCCCTGGAGGCGCGATCCGTCGCGTCCAGGCGCCGCCGAGCTCACGAGCAGCTTGCCCCCGTCGAGCTTGATGTCCACCTTGTCGGTGAACGCGCGGGAGAGCTGCCCCTTCGGGCCCTTGACGTCGATCTTCCGGCCGCTGACGGTCGCGGTGACCCCCTTCGGCAGATCGATCGGACGCTTGCCAACGCGCGACGTCTTCGTCGCGAGCCGGCTGTCACCGTTCGCGTTGCCCTTCGCGGGCTGGGCTGCGTTCGCCTGAGCTTCCATCACCACACCTCGCAGAGCAGCTCGCCGCCCATCTTCAGGCGGCGCGCATCCCTGTCGCTCATGAGCCCGCGGGACGTGCTCAGGATCGAGATCCCGAGCCCGCTGAACACGCGCGGGATCCTGTCGTGGCGCACGTACACGCGGCGCCCGGGGCGGGAGACGCGGCGCACGCCGTCGATCGCGCTCTGGCGGTCGCGCCCGTACTTGAGCACGATCGTCAGCTTCTTGGGACCCTCGCCCTCGGTCTCGCGCACGTCGGCGATGAAGCCCTCGGACTTGAGGATCTCCGCAACCGCAGCCTTGATGCGGCTCGCGGGGACTTCGGTCCGGTCGTGCCGCGCGAGCGCCGCGTTGCGAATGCGGGTCAGCATGTCGGCGATGGGATCGGTCATCATAGAATCACCAGCTGGCCTTGATCACACCAGGGAGCTCACCACGGAGCGCGAACAGCCGAAGGCAGATACGGCAGAGCTCGAAGTCGCGGTAGTAAGCGCGCGAGCGCCCGCACACCTTGCAACGGTTCTTTTGCCGCGTAGAAAACTTCGGCGGACGGTTCAGCTTCGCAAACTCTTTTGCACGGGCCATCGAAAATCCCTCAATGCCGGAACGGGATGCCAAGCTCGGTGAGGAGCGCGCGTCCTTCTTCGTCCGTCTTCGCCGTGGTCACGAACGAGATGTTGAGCCCCTTCACGACATCGATCTTGTCGTAGTCGATCTCGGGGAAGATGATCTGCTCGCGCAGGCCCATCGTGAAGTTGCCCTTGCCGTCGAACCCCTTCGGGCTGACGCCCTTGAAGTCGCGGACGCGCGGCAGGGAGAACGCGATCAGGCGATCCACGAACTCCCACATCCGCTCGGCGCGCAGGGTCACCATCACCCCGATGGGCAGGTTCTCGCGCAGCTTGAAGGTCGCGATCGACTTACGGGCACGGGTCACCACCGGCTTCTGGCCGGAGATCGCCCGCATGTCCTCGACCGCCGAGTCGATGATCTTCGGGTTCTGCACCGCGGCGCCGAGCCCCATGTTGATCACCACCTTCTGCAGGCGGGGCACCATCATCGGGTTCTTGTAGCCGAACCGCTTCGTGAGCGCGGCCGTCGCGTTCTTCTGGTAGTGCGCGCGCAGCCGCGCAGTGTAGTTCGGGTCGCGCGGGCGCACCTCGGCCGGCTCAGAGGCCTCGGCCTCCGCGCCCTTGCCCTTGGCGCCCCTGGCTTCCTTGCTCTTGGCGGGCGCCTGCGGCTTGGCCTGCTGCGGCTGCTTGGGCTTGTCCTTGCCCTTGCCGCCGTCCTTGGCCGCCTTGTCCTTGTCCTTCTTGTCCGCCATGGCTAGCCCACACCGATCGCGCTGCCGCTCTTGCCGACGCGCGTCTTCTTGCCGTCCTCACCGACGCGGACCTTCACACGCGTCGGCTTGCCCGTCGCCGGATCGACCGGCATGACATTCGAGGCGTGAATCGGCGCCTCCTTGGTGATCTTCCCGCCCTCCTGGTTGCGCGGCGTGGGCCGCTGATGGCGGGTCACCGTGTTCAGGCCCTCCACCACCACGCGCTCCTCGTCGGCGAGGATCTTGGTGATGCGGCCCTGCTTCCCCTGCTCCTTGCCGCTGATGACCTGCACGAGGTCACCGACTTTGAGGCGCTTCATCAGAGGACCTCCGGCGCGAGCGAGATGATCTTCATGAACTTCTTCGCGCGAAGCTCGCGAGCGACCGGCCCGAAGATGCGGGTACCGATCGGCTCCTTCTCCTTGTTGATGAGGACCGCGCTGTTCCCATCAAACTTGATGTAGCTGCCGTCCGAGCGGAGGTACTCCCGGGCGGTGCGGACGACGACGGCGCGCGCCGTGTCCCCCTTCTTCACCTTGGTCCCCGGCAACGCCTCCTTGATCGAGACGACGATGACGTCGCCGAGGGCGGCGTACTTGCGGCGCGAGCCGCCGAGCACCTTGATGCACTTCACGATTCGGGCGCCGGAGTTGTCCGCGACCTCGAGATGCGTCGACACCTGGATCATGGCGTTACTCCTCCACCGGCCGGGCAACGAGCTTGGTCACGAGCCACCGCTTGTCGCGGGAGATCGGCCTGTGCTCCGTGATCTCGACGCGATCGCCCACCTTGTACTGGTTCGTCTCGTCGTGCGCCTTGTAGCGCTCCCGCTGACGGACGTACTTCTTGTACACAGGGTCGAGCGCGTTCCGGATGACCTCGACGATGACCGTCTTGTTCATCTTGTCGCTGGTCACCTTGCCGACCAGCTTGCGCCGGAAGCCGTGCGTCTTCGCCTCGGTCTCGGCCTGCGCAGGCGCCGCGGCTGCCAGCTCGGTCGCCGCAGCGACCGGCTGCTGGTTCTCTGCCTTCTTCTTCGCCATGGCTACGCCTTCTCCTCGGCACGCGTGCGCTGCGTGAGGATCGTCTTCACCCGCGCGAGATCCCGCTTCGCCTTGCGGATCGTCGCCGTGTCGTTCAGCCGATTCGTAAAATTCTTGAACCGCGCCTCGAACAGGCCCGCCGCCAGCGACTTCTCGAGCTCGCGCAGGTGCTCGGTGGTGCGTTCACGCAAATCCTTCGCCTTCATCGCCTACCTCACGTCAGCCCGCGGACGAGGAACTTGCATTGCATCGGGAGCTTGTGCGACGCGAGGCGGAACGCCTCCTTCGCAATCTCCTCGGTCACGCCGCTGATCTCGTACATCACGCGGCCCGGCTTCACGACGGCGCACCACTCCTCGGGCGCGCCCTTGCCCCCGCCCATGCGGACTTCGAGCGGCTTCTTCGTCACCGGACGGTCCGGGAAGATGCGGATCCAGAGCTTGCCCGCGCGCTTCACGTGCCGCTGGATCGCCATACGAGCCGCCTCGATCTGCCGCGAGGTGACGCGGGCAGGCTCGAGGCACTGGAGCGCGAAGTCGCCGAAGGAGACGTCGCTGCCCGTCATGGCGAGGCCGCGGTTGTTCCCCTTCTGCATCTTGCGGAACTTGGTTCGCTTCGGAGACAGCATTCTGCAATCCCTCTACTGGATCCGGCGCGCCTTACGCTGCAGGACCTCGCCCTTGAACATCCAGACCTTCACGCCGATGATGCCGACCTTCGTCTTCGCCTCGGCCAGGCCGAACTCGATGTCGGCGCGGAGCGTGTGCAGCGGCACCCGACCCTCGCGGTAGGTCTCGACGCGGCTCATCTCGCTGCCGCCGAGCCTGCCGGCGCAGCGCACGCGGATGCCCTTCGCGCCGAACTTCATCGCGGTGGCCACCGCCTTCTTCATCGCCCGGCGGAACGCGATCCGGCGCTCGAGCTGCGTCGCGATGTTCTCGGCGACGAGCTGCGCGTTGGTCTCGGCCTTCCGGACCTCCTGCACGTCGATGAACACCTCGTTGTCCGTGAACGAGGACACGCCGGGGAAGAGGGTCTCGCCCTTCGACGCGGTGCCGATGTTGCCGCTCTTCAGCGTCTCGATCCCCTTGCCGCCCTTGCCGATCACCATGCCGGGGCGGGCGGTGAAGACGATCACCTTCGCGCGGTTCGCGGCGCGCTCGATCTCCACGCCGGCGATGTTCGCGTTGTAGAGGTACTGCTTGATCGCGCGCTTGATGCGGATGTCCTGGTGGAGCCACTTCTGATACGCGGCGCCGTCCTCGTACCACTTGCTGCTCCACGTCTTGATGACACCGACGCGGAAGCCATACGGATGGGTCTTTTGTCCCATATCGGCAGGTCCTCTACTTACTTTCTCTCGTCGACTTCGATGACGATGTGCGACACGCCCTTGGTGATTCGGGTCGCACGGCCCATCGCGCGCGGCCGCCAGCGGCGGTTAAACTTGTTGGGCCCCTTGTCGACGGTGGCCTTGCTGATGAAGAGCGCATCGATGTCGGCGCCCGCCTGCTGGGCGTTCGCGACCGCGCTCTCGATGATCTTCCGCAGGACGGGGGCGCCGCTCTTCTGCGTGAACGAGAGCAGCTGGATCGCCTCGTCCGCGTCGCGACCCCGGACGAGATCGGCGATCATGCGTGCCTTGCGCGGGGCGATCCGCGAAAACATCGCACTGGCTTTGCTTACCATTCGAGACACCTCGCGACACCGGCGGGCGGATTGACTCCGTACCGGGTTTCGGTTCTCTTCGAACCGGTTGCACCGTCGTACGCCTCCGGTCTCAACCCGACGTCCATCGACGTGATCCCCCTTCGCGTCACCGGGGGGGTTCCCACGGCGGCCGAAGGGGCGGAGCTGAGATCGAAGCGCCGTTACGGCTCTTCTACTGGGAGACCGGGAGGACACCCGATCGCCCGGGAAAACGGAGCGCGGTGATTACCAACGGGAAGCTCCGCACGCAAGCG
>JAICEP010000042.1 GCA_025924095.1 Sorangium sp. | reverse complement strand
CCGAGGTGGAAGTTGGCGCGCTGCTCCTCCCCTTCCGGGGGCGGCGCGCCGTCGACCATGACCCAGGCCGCGGAGAGCACCCCCCAGTCGCCGGGCCAGCGCGGCGTCTTGCACAGCTCGACCGCCCTTGCGGCGCTGAACGGCTCCGCGTCGTCGATCGCGATCCCGTCGTCGCACGGCTCGGGCACGTTGTCGACGAAGGTGTCGCAGTCGTCGTCGACAGGCTCCGGCGCGGCGCCCCCTTCGCCGCCGACCGTCGCGAGCTCCAGCGCCGCCGGGTTGACCAGCGCGTTGCAGTCGTCGCAGTCGCCGAGGTTCTCGGTGAAGCCGTCGCCGTCCGCGTCGTCGTCCGGCGAGCCGCCGCAGTCCGCGCCCCCCGCTGCCCCCGCGCCCTCAGTGCCCGTGGTGGTGGTCGCCGCGTCGGTCGTCGCGGGCGGCGGTATCACGTCGGCGCCCGAGGTGCTCTTGGCGCCGCCCTCCCCGCCAGCGGCGAGGCCGCCCACCGGTCCGATGTTCCCGGTGCAGGCCACGCCCATGCAGCCCGCCGCGGTCATGAAGCTCAAGAAATTCAACCAACGTGTCATCGGTGCTCCTCGAGGTCGCATGGAACCAGGGCGGTTCAGGGCGAGCCGGCGATACGGGAGTCGACGATGATTTTATCAGCAGAAGCCGCAGCAACAGTCAGCCCATCCCGGCGAAGCGCGGTGCTTTTTTGTGAGTCGGATTCGCACATCGTGGCACCGGCTCCCGGGACAGGCGCCAGCGCCCAGCGCGTTTCACAGGAGGCGAGCCGCAGCGACAGAACGTCCACAAAGCCCAGAGCGCCGGCGCTTTTACAGCGCCGGCGCTCTCTGTCCCCGCGAGGGGCGTGGGCCGCCAGAACGTGCCCCGCGCCACCTGCGCCGGGCGGGACGTTCTGGACGATCAGGCCTGGGCGCCCACTTCCTTCTTGCTCTTGCGCTTCGGCTCCTTCTTGCCGGAGCCGTTCACGGTCGCGGGCACCGCGGAGAGCGTCGGGCGCAGCAGATCCTCGGCCATCTTGGCGGCGCGGGTCGTCTTCTCCCAGCTGAACTCGTCGCGCCCGAAGTGGCCGTACGCCGCCGTCTTGCGGTAGATGGGCTTCAGCAGGTCGAGCTGCTCGATGATCGCCTTCGGCCGCATGTCGAAGTTCTGCATGATGTACTTCTCGAGCACCTCGTCACCTACGCGGCCGGTGCCGAAGGTGTTGATGTGCACGCCGACCGGCTGCGCGACGCCGATGGCGTAGGCGATCTGCACCTCGCAGCGCGAGGCGAGCTTGGACGCGACGACGTTCTTCGCGACGTAGCGCGCGTAGTAGCAGGCGGAGCGATCGACCTTCGTCGGGTCCTTGCCGCTGAAGGCGCCGCCGCCGTGCCGGCCCATGCCGCCGTAGGTGTCGACGATGATCTTGCGGCCGGTGAGGCCGGCGTCGCCGAACGGGCCGCCGACCACGAAGCGGCCGGTCGGGTTCACGTACACCTTCGTGTTCCGATCCATCAGCTTCGCCGGGATGCTCTTCTCGATGATCATGCTCCGCACGGCGTCGACGATGGTCTTGTGCTTGACCTCGGGGCTGTGCTGCGTCGACACGACGACGGCGCTCACGCGGATGGGCGTGTACTCCTCGTATTCGATCGTGACCTGGGTCTTGCCGTCGGGGCGCAGCCAGTCGAGCTTCTTCGACTTGCGGAGATCGGCGAGCTTCCGGGCGAGGCGGTGGGCATAGGTGATCGGGGCGGGCATCAGCTCCGGCGTCTCGTCGGTCGCGAAGCCGAACATGAGCCCCTGATCGCCGGCGCCCTGCTCCTTGAAGAGGCCCTCGCCCTCGGTGACCCCGCGGGAGATATCGGGCGACTGCTTCTCGATCGCCGTGAGCACCGCGCAAGTCTCGTAGTCGAAGCCCATCGAGGCATCGGTGTAGCCGATGTCCTTGATTGTGCTGCGCACGACGACCGGCATATCGACCCACGCCGAGGTCGTGATCTCGCCGGCCACGACGGCCATGCCCGTCTTCACCAGGGTCTCGCAGGCGACGCGGGCCGTCGGATCCTTCTCGATGATGCCATCGAGGATCGCGTCGGAGATCTGGTCGCACACCTTGTCGGGGTGACCTTCGGTGACGGACTCGGAAGTGAACTGGTAACGGCGCATGAATCGCTCCTTCGGCGGGCTCGAAAACGGACCTCTCGCATAGTTCGAGCGCGGGGAACCGTCAACGCGGGCCGCGGCCGGTCGGGGACAAAAGCGCCGGCCGGACGCGCTGCCGGCTGGGCCGGCCCGCGCGGCCCGAGCGCGATGTCGGCGCGCGCTGCTGCCTGGGCAGCACCTGGCCTGCCGGCGCGCCGCCGTGGCCGGCGCCAGGCGAAGGAGCTGCGCCGCCGACGGGGATCTCGCCGGGCGGCCCGCGAGATCGCACGATCGCGGCGCGTCCGCCTCCCGCTTCCCGTCCAGCGCACTCCCGGAGGCGCGTCTCCAGCGGCTATGATGCCACGCATGACGTTCGACGAGATCAAGACCTGCCTCGAGCGTGAGGGCTGGGCTGTGGAGGTCGTGTCCACCGACACGCTGCGCAGCGACTTCCAGGGGGCCGAGCGGCTCTTCCCTCTGTTCGTGCGGCTCTCACCTCCCTTCGTCGTCTTCGCGGTGATCCCGTTCGTGCGGCTCCCGATGGATCTCGAGGAGGGCGACGCGATCGTGCGGCGCCTCCTCCAGCTGAACCGCGAGATCAACATGGCCAAGCTCTCGGCCGATGAGGAGGGCGACGTGATCCTCAGTGTCGAGTATCGCCTCCAGGACCTCGATCCGAGCGAGGTGCGCGACGCCGTCGACGTGCTCTCCTTCTATGCGAACAAGCACTATGCCGAGCTCCTGGAGCTCGCCGCGCCGTGAGGCGCCCGCCGGCGCGTCATGGCACGATCTGCTCTTCTCTCGGCTTGAGCCCCTCGTGCGCCTTCAGCTCGCTGCGCACGACCCGGACGCGCCGCACGTCGCTCCCGCGCACGACCGTGATCTCGACGGCGCTCCCGACGGCGCCGCGGAGCCGATCGCGCAGCTGGGCCGACGAGAGATCCCGGACATAGACGCCATCGATCATCACGAGCTCGTCGCCCGGGATCAGCCCGGCCCGCTCGGCGGCGAGCCCTCGCGGCACGTCGCGCACGTAGAGCGCCTGCGACTCGTTGTCTCTCCCCAGGACGGCCCCGAGGGATCCCACGCTGGCGGTGCAACCGGCGGCCATGAGGAGGAGCGCCGCGCTCCAGGATCTGCTTGCCACGGCGACACCATAGCGCCCCCGGGGCCTCCCGTACGCCCCTCGACCAGCGCAGATCAGATAAAGCAGCTGATCCGGGCGGAGACATCGCCGCTCACGCGCCTCCTCGTCGCGCTCTGGGCGATAAGCAGGTCGGTGAAGCTCCGTTGACGGCGCTGCCGTGGCCGTTGCTGCCTTCACACCGTTGGCCAGCCCCGCCAACGCCGGGGCAGCTTCAGCCGTCGCCGTCGAGCACGCCGCGCAACCGGACCAGCCCCGGGCCGGCGCGGAGCACCGCCTGGCAGGCGAGGCGGAGGCGCGGCGGGGCGCCGAGGCGCTCGAGCCGATCGAGCTCGCCGCGCGTGGGCGGCTCGAGGTGCTGCTCCCCCTCGACGACCTCGACGCGGCAGGTGGCGCAGCGCGCGTCGCGGCACGAGAACACGACCGGAGCGCGCGCGTCGTCGCAGACATCGATGAGCCTGCCCGCTCCCGCCTCCGCGGAGACGGCGGGACCGAGCGCGCTGGCCTCGAACACAACCGTGGGCATCGCCGCTTCCTCCTGCACCGTGACCGCGGGGCCACCGCCCGAGCGGCGGGGGCGTGTCGGCTCGCGGCGCTGGCGCCGAGAGCGCATTTTCGCGGGCGTCTCCACGCACTATACGACGGGCGCATGACGGATCGCTGGGACGCAATCATCCTCGGCGGCGGGCCGGGTGGGTCGACGCTCGCCGCGTCGCTGGCCAGGCTCGGCCGCCGGGCCCTCGTGCTCGAGCGGGAGAGGTTCCCTCGCTTTCACATCGGCGAGTCGTTGCTGCCGCGCTCGCGCGAGATCTTCGAGCGGCTCGGGCTGGACGAGAAGCTGGACGCGCTCTTCCTCCGCAAATACGGCGCCCGGTTCCTGTGCTCGTCGACGGGGCGGATGCGGACGTACAGCTTCGCCGACGCGTTCGAGCCGAAGTTCGAGTTCGCTTACCAGGTGCAGCGCGACGCGTTCGACCAGCTGCTGCTGCGGCACGCGGCGGACCTCGGGGCGGAGGTGCGCGAGTCGTGGGAGGCCGTCGAGGTGCTGTTCGACGGCTCCCGCGCGGTCGGGGTGCGCGCGCGGCCTCGCGCTCGGTCCGGCGACGCCGCGCTCGCCGACTCGAGCGACGCCGTCGAGCTCCGCGCGCCGGTGATCGTGGACGCGACGGGGCGGGACACGCTCCTCGCCTCGAGGATGCGGCGCAAGGCGCAGGTGGCCGAGCTCGACAAGACGGCGCTCTTCGCCCACTACGAGGGCGTGGTCCGCGAGGAAGGGATTCACCAGGGCAACATCCAGGTGATCATCTTCGAGCACGGGTGGTTCTGGTTCATCCCGTTCCGCGGCGAGGTGACGAGCGTCGGCGCGGTCGTGTCGTCGAGCTGGCTCCGGAGCCGGAGGAAGGGGGAGAGCCTGGACGAGCTCTTCGATCGCACCGTCGCCGAGAGCGGCTGGGCGCGGGAGTTCCTCGCGAACGCGCGGCGCACCAGGCCGGTGGGGGCGCTCGCCGACTTCTCGTACCGGATCGATCAGCTCGCCGGAGACGGCTGGCTCTTCGTGGGCGACGCCGGCGGTTTCCTCGACCCGCTCTTCTCGACGGGCGCGCACCTCGCCATCAAGGGCGCCGATCTGGCGGCCACGGCGATCCACCGCGCGCTCGAGGCCGGGGACACCTCGCGCGCCGCGTTCGCGGGCTACGAGGCGGAGGTCCGTTACGCCGTCGATCTCTTCCTGGGCGTCGTGCAGGGCTTCTACAAGGGCCACTTCCGGGAGACCCTGTTCGAGGAGAACCAGCGGCCGACGATGCGCAAGCTCATCACCAGCATGCTCGCGGGCGACGTGTTCCACGCCGAGCGGCGCCCGCAGTGGGCGTCGTTCCTCCAGCAGTACTATCCGCCGGAGGTGCCCACCTTCACGTGACGCGCGGCGAGCGGCCCCGCGCGCCGATCAGCGCGCGGCCGCGCGCTCGGTCAGCGTGCGGCCGCAGGCGTCGCGGCCCCGGACCTCGTCGCTCATCTGCTTGCAGGCGGCCGACAGCGCGCCGCGCGCCTCCGCCCTCGCGTCGCCCTTCAGCGCCTCGTCGTCGGCCTCCGCCTTCGCCTCGAGCACGTCGCGCGCGATCCGGATCGCGGCCTCGTGGCCCTTCCTCGTCTCCGCGGGCAGCTTGCTGGCGCAGGCGGTCATCGTGGCCAGGTAGCCGTCGCACGCGTCGACCCCCGTGCTGTCGAGGTCGGTTTTCCCGGCATCGCCGCCGGCCGTGCCGCAGCCGAGGACGGAGGTGCCACACAGGAGGAGAAGTCCGAGGAGTGCTCTTGCCATCGTCGCGCGCCCGGGGCGTCGCCCGCGGCCAGTGCCGGCCGCGTCACGCCCTGATCGAGGCCGGGGCACCCTGCCATGGGCCCGCGCCGCGGGGCAATTTTCGGCCGATCAGGCGCGGATCAGCAGGATGGCGTGCTCGTGGCGCGGGCGCCGCTGGAAGGCGCGCGCCGTCGGGCGGTGGAAGTGGGGGCGCGGCTGCGAGGCGACCGCGCGGACCGCGAAGCGCGCCCCGGACGCCGCGGCCCGGACCACGTCGACCGCGTAGACCGGCGCGCCGGCCACCACGCTGTCGGCGAGCAGCAGCACGAGCGGCGCCCCGCTGCGGAGGACGCGCGCGAGCGCGACGAGCACGCCGCCGAGCTCCTCGCGCCAGCGCACGCGGCCGGCGTCGGGGCCGAGCGGATCGAGGTGCCGGCGGGCGCCGATCTCGTCCTGCTCGAAGCGGGCGCTCCGGAGCCGGAGCCAGCGCAGCCTCGCCTCGTGGTGGGCGAGGTAGTCGTAGACGCCCGGGTAGGGCGGCGATGTGACCGCGAGGTGGACCGAGCCGGGCTCGACGCCGCGCAGCACGCGCGCGTCGCCCTCCTCGATGAACGCGGGCGGGCTCGCGGACAGCGGCGCGGCGACGTCGGCGAGGCGCTGGGCGAGCTCCTCCGCCTTGCGGATGAACAGCCGCGCCGGATAGCCGGCGGCGATCCGCCGCGGCAGCTCGTGCTCCGACGTGTCGGACGTGCGGCGGCTGAGCTTCGTGAGGATGGCCGAGAGGACGAGCTCGAGATCCGCGCGCAGCGCGTCGGCGCCGTGGCCCGCGAGGCGGTCGAGGCCGACGCGGAGCCCGTCGAGCTCGAGCAGCACGTGCGGCTCGAACAGGGCGACGTCCTCGGGGCCGTACCTGTGGCTCGGGCCGGCGCGCGCCGTGCGGCGCTCATCGGCGGCGGACGCGACCTCGCGGGCCGCGGCGACGAGCCGCTCGCGCTCGCCCGGGGTGCTGTCCTGCACCTTCAGGCGGGCCAGGCGTACGGCGAGGGGGTTCGCGTCGACGCCGATCGCTGCCCGGCGCGCGAGCCGGGCCTCGACGAGGACGGTGCCGCTGCCGCAGAACGGGTCGAGCACCCGCTCGCCCGGCCTGGAGAGCGCCTCGATGAGCCGCTGGGCCGTGTCCGGATGCATCCGCGCCGGGTAGCTGTGGAACCCGTGGACGTGGGCGCGGGCCGCTTCCTCCGCCGTGCTCGAGCTGGCGACATCGAGCGCGTGGGCGAGCATCGCCGCGTCGGCCGGATCGCCCTCGAGCCGCGTCGCGCCGCCGACGTTCGTCAGGGCGCGGCGCGCCTGTGGCGCAGGCCGGATCGCGCGGGTCTTCTGCCGCGGGGCGTCCGGCTTCGGCTTGGGATCAGCGCTTCGTGGGCTCGACATGGGCGGTCCGTTGCGTCAGGGGCTCGGCGGTGAGCGCTTCGTCCTCGGCGGCGAGGGCGTGCGCCGCGCTCTCGGCTCCGGCCTCGCCGGCCCCGAGCTCGACCGCCGGCGAGGCGCCGACGCGGAGCTTCGGCGCGTAGCCGAACTCGCCCGCGGGGCTCACCGCGCCGCGCACGACATCGTTGACCTCGAGCAGCGCGAGCAGCTCCTCGGCCTGGGGCTCGGCGATCCGGAGGGTCGAGGCGAGCCCGCCGGCGGTGAGCGGGTGCTCGGTCTGGCGGGCGACGTCGGACGCGACGGAGACCCACGCCGCGTCGAGCGCGGGCGCGATGTCCCGGCTCCGCGACTTGGCCCGCCGGAACGACAAGAGGGCGAAGGCGGCGACGGGCGCCATCGTCAGGAGGCCGGCGGCGAAGAGCCCGACGCTCGCGTCGAGGACGAGCAGCAGCACGGCGAACAGGAACACCTCGAAGCCGAAGAGCGCGCTGGCCGCGATGCCTGCGGCCCGCCAGACCGAGCGCGCCGAGGCCGCGGCGCGCGCCTTCTGGAGCAGCGGCAGCTCGCGGCCGGATCGCTTGACGCGGGCGTCGGTCACCGGGACGCGCGGGCCGCCGCAGACATCGCACCGGAAGCGCAGCTCGGGGTGCGCGGAGACGCCGGCCACGCCGCCGCAGTGCGGGCACGCCTCGGCGCGCGGGTCCGCGCCGCACTGCCGGCAGCGATCGCTCCCCGGCGCGAGCGCCGCGGCGCACACAGGGCAGCGGGCGTCGCCGGCCGACGCCTGGGTCACGGCGCGCTCGCGGCGGATACCGAGCGGGCGCCGCTCACGTGGTGCAGCACGGCGTCGAACAGGGCGCGCCCGTCCGCGCAGCCCTGGAAGGGCACGCTCATCCGTTCGGGGTGGGGCATCAGCCCGAGCACGTTGCGCCGGGGCCCGCCGTAGATGCCGGCGATGTCCATCGCCGATCCGTTGGGGTTCGCGTCTCCGCCGACCAGCCCCTCCCGGTCGCAGTACTGGAGCGCGATGGCGCGATCCTCGACGAGCTTGCGGAGCGTCTCCGGATCCGCCTGATACCGCCCCTCGGCGTGGGCGATCGGCAGGCGGAGCACCCGAGGCAGGCCGCTCGTGAACGGCCCTTCCGCGCGCGGCGTCACGAAGATGTCGCGGCACTCGAAGCGGAGGTGCGCGTTGCGGGTGAGGGCTCCCGGGAGCAGCCCCGCCTCGGTGAGGATCTGGAACCCGTTGCAGACGCCGAGCACCAGGCCGCCGCGCTCCACGTGCCGCCGGATGGCGGGGACGATCTGGCTCGTGCGCGCGATGGCGCCGCAGCGCAGGTAGTCTCCGTAGGAGAACCCGCCGGGGATGGCGACGAGGTCGGTGCCAGCGGGGAGCTCGGCGTCGCGGTGCCAGGCGGTCGACGTGCGGACCTGGAGCACGTCGCGGAGCGTATGGATCATTTCGGCATCGGCGTTGGAGCCCGGGAAGATGACCACGGTCGCGTGCATGGGCGTCGACGTAGTCCGGTTGCAGCCGCTCGGCCAGGGGTCGTGAGGGTGCGCGCCGCTTCACCGGCTTCTGGCGGCGTGCCATGATGGGACATGCCTTCGCGATGGGCGCGGACCGGCCGGACCGACGCGACGATGCGCGCGGCTTCCGGCTACCTCGTCCTCGCCGCGCTGGCGATCGCGCTGGCCCTTGTGCTGCGGGATGGACTGCCGTGGATCCACCCGAGCCCGTGGCTGTCGTTGCCGCCGCTGGCCGCGCTGCTGACGAGCGCAGCGCTGGGTCTCACGCTGGCGGCCGGGCTGGTCGTGATGACGCGCGTCGCGGTGGCCCGGTTCGACTGGGCGCGGCGGCTGCACAGCGAGCTCCGCCCTGTCGCGCTGGACCTCTCGCTCGGCCAGATCCTGCTCCTCGCGGGGCTCTCGAGCCTCGGGGAGGAGCTGCTCTTCCGCGGGCTCCTGACGCCGCTCCTCGGCGTGCTCCTGAGCGCGCTCGTCTTTGGCCTGGCGCACCAGATGCGCGGCCCGAGCCGCTGGGTCTGGGTGGGGTGGGCCATGGCGGTCGGCGCGGGGCTCGGCGCCATCTTCGCCGCGACGGGGTCGCTCGTCGGGCCGTTCCTTGCGCACGCCGTCGTGAACGCGGTGAACCTGAGCTACCTGCGCGACCACGATCCGGGCGAGGCGGGGCGGCAGGCGACGCTCTAGTCGGTTGGGGAGAGGTCTTGCCGAGCTGCCCGGCCCCCCTGGGAGGAGAGAGGGGGGACCCCCGCCCTCAACGTTTCTTCGCGTCGGGGCGGGGAGGCCTGGCGGGCACCGGTCGCTGGGGGACCGGGCTCGTGCGCGACGGCTCTTCGTGGCTCGCCGGCCGGGGCGTCGAAGGCGCGAGGGTCCTGCGGGAGAGCTCGCCCGTCTCCGCGGCGCCCTGCCCCTCGCCGTCGCGTCCCGGCGAAGGCGGCGGCACGGCCGAGCGGCGAGACGGCGGCCGTGAGGGCGAGGTCCGACGCCCGCCCCGCGGGACCGTGGGAGGCTCGCTCTCCGCCGCGCCGCGCCGGCTCGACGGCGGCTTCGCGGTCATGCGGGCGAGCGAGCGCAGCGTCGGGGGCGCCCCCGGGGACGCAGCCTCGAGCTCGAAGCTCAGCTCGAGCGACGGCGGCACATCGGAGACGGTCAGGACGCCGTCGGCCGCCTTCCGCGGCGTGACGCCGGGCCCGCGGCGCAGGCGCTCCTCGAGCGGCGCGCGCGACGACGGCGGCGCGACGTCGTCCAGGAGGGACGACGGCCCGCCGAGCGCCGTCGTCGCGATCCGGGGCTCCGAGCGGCGCCGCGGCGGCGAGAGCTGCAGCTCGACACGGGTGCTCTCGTCCTCGAGCCGGGTGGCCTCGAGCAGGTAGGCGGCGATGGATTTTCGCTCCGACGGCACGGGGCGGCTGCCCGGAACGAACGCGAACCGTCCGACCTTCCAGGCCAGCATGGTGCGGAGCGCGGCGAGCGCCGAGACGCGCGTGCCGCCCACGGTCCCCTGGACGATGCACCCCTCGGCGATGTCGAGCTGAGCGCGCCGCTTCTTGCTGCTCACCTCGAACACGCCCGACCGCCGCTCCATCTCGAGGACCGTGAGGACCGTCGCGATGGACATCTGGCTGAGGTCGCCCTCGATCGCGGTCTGGTCGACGGAGGCAGGGATGGACATGAGGCTGTCCCGCCGCTGGCGGAGGCGGGACGCCATCTGCACGAGGGCGCCGATCTGCGCGACGACCTCGCCGACCCGGAACGGCTTGGTCATGTAGACGTCGGCGCCGACGTGGAACCCCTCGAGGCGGGACTGCTGGTCGTCGAGGGCGGAGAGGAAAAGGAAGGGGGTGACGGACACCCGCGACGGCTGGGTGCGGACGTTGCGGGCGACCCAGTAGCCGTCGTGGTCGGGCAGGCCGACGTCGCAGACGATGCACTCGGGCTCCAGCGTGCAGGCGGTCGAGAGCCCGGCCTCCGCGGTGGCGCAGTAGATGACCTCGTAACCCGCCTCGCGGATCGCGGTGGCGAGCAGGTCCGCGACATACTCCTCGTCCTCGATCACGAGCACGACCCCGCTCGGCATCTGGCAGACGGTACACGCGCGTCGCGCGGGTGGCCAAGGGTGAATGGCGGCGAGCCGATCTGATCCTCCGGCTGCGCGCGGCTGCCCCGCGCGTGTTCGCCCGTGGCGCCCGACCGCGGCGAGGGATTCACGCTATAAGAACGGAAATGGCAACTCCTGTCCGAGAGGCCGACGGTACGGCGCAGCCCGGCGAGCGGCCCTCCCCGGGGGCTCGCGTCTTCATCGCGATGAGCGGCGGCGTCGACTCCGCGGTCGCCGCGGCGCGCCTCTGCGACGCTGGTTACGAGGTCGTCGGCGTGACGCTGCACCTCTGGGACTACCCCGACGACGGCAGCGTCAAGAGCCGCTGCTGCGCGCCCGAGGATCAGCACGACGCCCGCCGGGTCGCCGACCACCTCGGGATCCCGCACTACACCTTCGACCGCCGCGCCCTGTTCCGCGAGCACGTCGTCGATCCGTTCGTCGACGCCTACCTCGCGGGCGAGACGCCGAGCCCGTGCGTGGCCTGCAACCGCTCGGTCAAGCTCCGGGAGCTGTTCCCGCTGGCGGAGCGGCTGGGCGTCTCGTGGGTGGCGACGGGCCATTACGCGCGGGTCGTCGTGGAGGAGGGCGGCGCCCGGCTCTACCGCGGCCGCGATCGACACAAGGATCAGAGCTATTTCCTGCACATGCTCCGGCCGGACGAGCTGTCGCGGCTCCTCTTCCCGCTCGGCGACTCGACCAAGGAGGAGGTGCGCGCCGAGGCGATCGCCCGCGGGCTCCCGGGCGCCGAGAAGGGCGAGAGCCAGGAGCTCTGCTTCATCCCCTCCGGCCGCTACGCGCCCTTCGTGGCCGAGCGCGCGGCGGACAGGCTCCGGCCCGGCCCCATCGTCGATCGGGACGGCCGCGTGGTCGGGTCGCACGGCGGGGTGCACGGGTTCACGGTGGGCCAGCGCAAGGGCATCGGCGTCTCGCTTGGCCGCCCCGCGTTCGTCGTGGGCCTCGACGCGGGGTCCGGCGCGGTGCACCTCGGCGACGAGGGCGACCTCTACGCCGCGGGCGCCGAGATCACCGACGCCGTGTGGTGCGACGACGCGATCTTCCCCCTGGAGGCCGAGGTGCGGGTCCGCGCGCGGCACGAGGGGGCGCCCGGCGTCATCGAGCGGCGGCGCGACCCTGCGACGGGCGCGGAGAGCTTCGTGGCGCGGTTCGCCAGCCCGGTGCGCGCCGTCTCTCCCGGTCAGATGGCCGTGGTTTACCGGGGCGACCGCGTCCTCGGCGGCGGCCGCATCCAGGCCGCCCTTCGCGCGGGGGCGGCGTCGTGACGGCTCGCCTGCTCGTGCCCGTTGCCTGCGCTCTCTCGCTGGGGTGCTCGCTCGGGCAGGGGGACGGCGAGGTCTACAGCTCGCGGCTGCGGGCGGCGGGCTGCTGGGACGACAGCTACGACATGCGCCCCGACTTCTTCGCCGCGGTCCCCTACCGCTCCACGCTGCTGATCCGGGTGCAGCGGGGCAGCGATCTCCAGGAGGTCTCGGACGGCCTCGCGGTCCTGATCGATGACGTCGACCTCATCCGCGGGGACGAGCAGGTGAACAAGCTCGACGTCGACCTGAGCGTCGGGCTCCCGCCCGGCGTCGAGCTGCCGGGCTCGCCTCCGCCGACGCCGAAGCCGGAGGGGCTCGCCCCGCTCGTCCACATGGCGCTTTACCTCCAGAGGTCGTGCCACAACCAGAACACCGTGCTCTACGCCGTCGATGGGACCATCAAGTTCCACGCGCTGTTCAGCGGCGATCCCAACGAGACGGCCGCGGTCGACAAGTACACGGACGCGACGTTCGACATCTGGGTCGGTGATCCTCGCGACGCCGGGCTCGGCCATCCAGCGGACGCCATCCCGCAGGAGCTCCTCTCGCGGGTCACCGGGAGTTTCCGGTTCTACTTCGAGCGAGGTCAACCTGGGCAACCGTTCCCCTGAGCCCGTCGCCACTCCGTCCTGGGTCTCTGGTGGCGTCCTACCTGTCGGGACAGGAACCTTCAGCACCCAGGTGGATTGAAGCTGACCATCTGCCAGGTCTCCCGGCCGAGACGACATGGCAAAGCGCCGCGAACTCGCGGTAAAGTAGTGACCGCTCATGCCCCAACCCCCGCCGCGACCCGCATCACGAATGGGCGGACCTCACAGCCCCGGGTCGACCCATTCATCGCCAGAAGCGCGCGCGAAGGAGTCCGAGAAGCAGCAGGGGACCTACTTCCTGGGTCGTTACCGCGTGGTCGACGAGATCGGGGTGGGCGGAATGGCGAGCGTTCACCTGGCCCGCATGGATGGTCCGGGCGGCTTCCAGAAATGGGTCGCGATCAAGCGGATCCACCCTCATCTGGTCGAGGACGATCAGTTCGTCGACATGTTCCTGGACGAGGCGCGCATCGCGGCTGGCATCAACCACGCCAATGTCGCGCAGGTCTTCGATCTCGGGAAGGACGACAACACCTACTGGATCGCCATGGAATATCTCCACGGCGAGCCGCTCCGGGAGGTGATGCGCCGCGCAGAGGAGCGCCGGCTGCGCCTCTCGCCTGAGCTCGCTGCGCGCATCTGCTCGGATGCAGCAGAGGGGCTCCACGCCGCCCACGAGCTGCGGGGAAAGAACGGCCAGCTGCTCGGCCTGGTGCACCGCGACGTGACCCCGCACAACCTGTTCCTCACCTACGACGGCTACACCAAGGTGGTGGATTTCGGGATCGCCAAGGTCGCCGATCGGCTGTCGTCCACCCGCGCGGGGACGCTGAAAGGCAAGTTGGCGTACATGTCTCCCGAGCAGGTGCGGGGCATCGAGGTCGATCGTACGACCGATGTGTTCGCGCTCGGGGTCGTCCTCTGGGAGCTCACGACGAACCAGCGTCTCTTCCGGATGGACACGGATCTCGACACCCTCGAGAAGGTGCAGGCCTGCGTGGTCCCGCCGCCGTCCACGATCGTGCCCGACTACCCCATCGAGCTGGAGAGCGTCGTCATGAAGGCGCTCGCCAAGCACAAGCAGGACCGCTTCCAGACGGCGCGCGAATTTTCACGGGCCTTGCAGAATTTCCTCATGAGGAGCGGGATCTTCGTCGGCTCCGAAGAGGTCGCGCACTTCGTGCAGCAGGTGTTTGTCGACCGCATCCAGAAGCGCGAGGCGCACCTCGCGTGGGCGGCGGAGGTGACGTCCACGATCAACGTCGAGCAGGTGCGGGGGCGAAGCTCGACCACGGCCACCGACAGCGTCGGGCTCCGCGGCCGCGGCCGGGAGCCTGAGCCGCACGAGCGCCTCACGCCGCCGCAGGTCTCGCGACAGAACGCCGCGCCGGCGAGCGGGATCGCGCCGGTCGGGCGCACGCCGCAGCGGGACGCGGCCGGCCGGCAGATGGTGGCCACGTCGCTGATGGACGACGACGAGGATGTCCCGACGACGGTCGCGACGCGCGAGCACGCCGAGCCGGTGCGGTCGCTTCCGCACGGCGAGCGCCCGATGCTGCGCCCGGCGGCCGGCATGGTGCCGGAGCGGGCGCCAGCGCCGCCTTCTCAGCGCGGCGTCCGGTCCGCTCTTCCCACGGTGCGTCCCGGCGCGCCGCCCGGGTACGCGAGCCCACCGCGCACGCCCGGCGGCCACCCCATGGCTCCGCCTCCGCCGATCCCGGCGAATCCAGCTCCTCCGCTCGACCTCGACACGGACGATCGGATCACTCTCCCCAAGGGGAACCTCCTGGACAGCGATCTGGACGATTCGCTCGCGTCCACGCTCGCGCTCCCGCAGCAGGCTCCGCCCCGGACCCCAGCTCAGGTCCCCCATGGCCCGAGCGATGCTTTGCGTTACCGGCAGGTGAGCAGGACCCCTGCCTTCGACGCGCCGCCGCAGGGGCAAGCGGCCGTCCCGTACGCGCTGCCGTTCAACGGCCAGGGCTATGCCCAGGTTCCTCCGCCTCTCGCCGGCCCGCCCGCACCGGCGTTCCCGCCGCCGGCATCGACGACCTCGGGGCAGGCCCAGCTGTTCGCGCCCACCGCGCCGGCGCAGCCTCCCCAGTCGCAGATCGAGACAGCGCTCTCCCTGCCGCGCCCCGATCCGGCGGCCATCTGGGCCGCCACGCAGGACGCGGTGTCCAAGGGAAATGGCAGGAACACGCTCGTGCTCGTCGCCGTCATCGCCCTCACCGCGCTGTGCGTCATCGGCATCGGCGCGCTGATCTACATGAAGACGATGACCGTGCAGCCCTCGCCCTCCAGGGGCGTCGATGCTGAGCCGCCCGCCTCGACCGGCGCGACCACCACCGGCCAGCTGCGTTCCGGTGCGTACGTGGGGTCCGCGGGGGACCGGCGCGAGCGCGCGCTCGCCCTCGTCGGCGAAGCTTCTCTCGTCCACCGCGACCCGACGGGCCCGCGGCGCGTTACGATGAAGGGATGAAGGCTGTTCAGCGCCGATCGAGCGGTGCCAGGGCGCGGCCCCGCGCCGGCGAGCGAGCTCAGCTGCGCATTGATGCGCTCGCCGCAGGCGGCGCGGGGGTCGGTCGGCTCGCGGGCGAGGTCGTCTTCGTCCCCGCGACGGCGCCGGGGGATCTCGTGGAGGTCGAGCTCGATCGGAGCGCGCGCCCGGCGAGGGGCAGGCTGCTCCGCGTGGTCGAGCCGAGCGCCGACCGCATCGCTCCGCCCTGCCGCTTCGCGGACGCCTGCGGCGGCTGCGACTGGATGCACGTCCGCGTCGAGGCGCAGCAGGCCGCGCACGAGCAGATCCTCCGGCAAGCGATCGCGCGGGCGACCTCGCTCACCGACGCCGATCTGCCGCCGATCCGTGTGCATCCCGCGCCCCAGCCGCTCGGCTACCGATCGCGCGCGCGGCTGTTTGCGCGCGCCGAGCGCGGCGAGGTGCGCGTGGGCTACCGCGCGCCGAGGACGCACGCCGTCGTGGCGATCGACCGCTGCCTTGTGCTCGTCGACGCGATCGCGCCGCTCGCCGGCGAGCTGCCCGGCGTCCTCCGCGGGGCCGAGGGGGAGGGCGATGTCCTCATCTCGCAGGGCGCCTCGGGCCGCCCGGTGGTCGAGATCCTGTGGCGCGGCCAGCTGCCGCCGGCCGTGTGGCAGCTGCTCGACGAGCGCACGGCCCGCGGCGCGTGGGCCGGCGCCCGCGTCACGCTGGACGGCGCGCGCGAGGCCGCGTCGTTCGGTGATCCGCGGCCGGCGATCGTGGGCGCCGACGGCCTGCCGTTGCTCCTCGCGCCGGGCGGCTTCGGGCAGCCGTCCGAGGAGGGCGGCGCCGTGCTCGCCCGCCGCGTCGCCGAGCTCGCTCACCTCGACTCGACCCGGCCGCCGCACGTCCTGGAGCTGTTCGCCGGGAGCGGGACGCTCTCGGCGCTCCTCGCGCGCGGCGCGCCGCGACCTTCCCCGGTCGCCGCGCCTGCCGACGCCTCCGCCCCGGGGGCTCCGGGGCTCGCGTCGTTCACGGCGGTGGAGCTCTCGCCCGACGCGGTCGCTTGCCTGCGTCAGAATCTCGCCGCCCGCGGCCTCGCTGGCAGGGCGATCGAGGCGGACGCCGATCAGGTCCCGATCCCGGCGCGCTCCGACGTCGTGGTGCTGGATCCTCCGCGCGGCGGGGCGCCCGGCGCGGCGCGCGCGATCGCGGCCTCGGGCGCGCGCGTGGTCGTCTATGTCTCGTGCGACCCGGCCACCCTGGCGCGCGACCTCGGCGTCATCCTCCGCGGCGGCTTCGAGATCACGGACATCGAGGCGGTCGAGCTCTTCCCTCAGACGAGCCACATCGAATCGATCGTCCGCCTCACCCGCGCCCGCCGGTCGGCTCGCTGAGCTGCGTGGTCTCACGGGGCAGCTCGCCGCGCTGCGCGGCCCCGCCGGTCAGCCCGTCGCGCTGCAGGCAGCGCCGCCGAGCCCGGATCGAGGGCTGCGGAGCGGCCGCATGGCGCCTCCGCCCAGCGGCTTGCGCTACGCTGCGGGGATGATTCACCACCTCGACGAGCGCCTCCGCGACGAGGCGCGGCGCTATCGTCTCGTGTTCGCCTGCCCCGATTGCGCCTCGTTCGATCCGGCGGAGACCGAGCGCGACGAGGGCGTCGCCGCGCCTCCTGAGCGCGCGCCGCGCTGCTCGCTCGGTTACCCGGTCGCGCCGCACGTGAGCCCGTCGCTCGACGACCGCGACGAGATCATCTTCTGCAAGGCGTTCGAGCTGCGATGAGCCCGTCCCCCGGACCTCCCCCGCCGCCCAGGCGGGGCCGGTCGCACCCCCCGTCGCTGATCCGCCTGGCCGAGCGGCTGATCCGGGACGAGCGGCTGCTCGCTCGCGGCGACGTGGTCCTCTGCGCCTGCTCTGGAGGCCCCGACTCGACGGCGCTGCTGCACGTCCTGGCGCTGCTCCGGCGGCGGATCGGCCACGAGGTCGTCGCGCACGGCGTCGACCACGGCCTGCGCGCGGCGGCCGCGGCCGAGCTCGCGATCGCGCGCGACCTGGCCGAGCGGCTCGGCGTCCCCTATGCCAGCACCCGTGTGGACGTGGCGCCCGGCGCGAATCTCCAGGCCAGGGCGCGTGCCGCCCGGTTCGCCGCGCTTGCGGCTGCCTCGGCGGCGCACGGCGCCCGCGCGATCGCGACCGGTCACACCGCGGACGACCGGGCCGAGACGGTGCTGTTGCGCCTGCTGCGAGGCGCGGGGCCGCGAGGGTTGGCCGTGCTGCCGCCGCGCGCTCCGCTCTGGCCTGACGTCGGCGCGGCGTGCAGCGGTGTGGAGCCGGGCTCGGCAGCCGGCGTCGAGCTCATCCGCCCATTGCTCCTCGCCCGCCGCGCCGACGTGCTGGCCCACCTCAGCCGACATCATCTGGCCTTCGCGGAGGATCCCAGCAACGGGGACCCCCGCTTCACCCGCGTTCGCGTTCGCCGCGAGCTCCTCCCGCTCCTCGAGGACCTGTCGCCGGCGATCGTCGAGCACCTCTGCGCGCTCTCGGACATGCTCGTTGCCAGCCGAGATCGGCCTTCCGGCGTGGAACCGGCCGTCCTCAACGGCAGCGAGCCGCTCTCGGTGCCGCTCGGCCGGGCGCAGCGGCTCGCGATCGAGCGGGCTCGCAAGCTCGGGCGGCCGCTGCGCGTCCGGGTTCGCGGTGGCGGAGAGATTGCCCTGGGCTTTCCAGAGGAGTCCAGCGTGCTTATCAAGGACAAGTCTGTACGTCGCGGGGCCTGACCGCATGCACCCCACCCGCGTCCCCCTGTCGAGTTCCCTTTTTCGCCGTGTCACCGCGGGGAAGACCCGCGGTCGAGCGGTCGACGACCGAGCTGACGGGTGGCATGCTGACTGGAACACGCGTACAATTTCGGTACACGCCGGCTCGCCGCGCGAGCTTAGAGGGTCCTCGTGAAGCAATCGCACAAGACGCTGCTGCTCTGGGTTCTGCTGATCATGATGTTCTTGGCGATCTGGAAGTTCTTGAGCCCGGATTCCCGGCCCGCCACGCAGGTCGCGTTCAGCGAGTTCATTGCCCAGGTCCAGGTCGAGGCCAAGGACCAGGAACCGCACGTCGAGTCGGTCACCATCAAGGACCGCGAGTACACCTTCTGGGTCAAGGACCCGAAGAGCGGGGCGAAGACGAAGAAGGTCACGATCGGCCCTGAGAACGCCGACCAGATCACGAAGACGATCGTCGACAACAAGGTCGCGGTGTTCTTCGAGAAGGAGGACGCCTCTCCGTTCTGGCCGGGGGCCATCATGTACCTCCTGCCGACGATCTTCCTGCTCGTGATGTTCTACCTGTTCATGCGCCAGCTCCAGGCCGGCGGCGGCAAGGCGATGAGCTTCGGCAAGTCGCGCGCCCGGCTGCTCAGCGAGGCGCAGAACAAGGTGACGTTCGCCGACGTCGCGGGCATCGACGAGGCGAAGGACGAGCTCGAGGAGATCATCGCGTTCCTCAAGGATCCGAAGAAGTTCCAGAAGCTCGGCGGCCGGATCCCGAAGGGCGTCCTGATGATGGGCCCCCCCGGGACGGGCAAGACGCTCCTCGCGCGCGCGATCGCCGGCGAGGCGGGGGTGCCGTTCTTCTCGATCTCCGGCTCGGATTTCGTCGAGATGTTCGTCGGCGTCGGCGCCAGCCGCGTGCGCGACCTCTTCGAACAGGGCAAGAAGCACAAGCCCTGCCTGATCTTCATGGACGAAATCGATGCCGTTGGCCGCAGCCGTTTCGGTGCGGGCTT
>JAICEP010000041.1 GCA_025924095.1 Sorangium sp. | reverse complement strand
GCGCGGGGCTTGGCCGGAGGTGGTGGAGGACGTTGCGGGAAGTGCGCGGGGCTTGGCCGCAGTGGATACGGGGTGTGGGAGGTTGAACATGCTGCGTTCAGCTTCGTCGGCGGCTGCGGGATGCACCTTGGTCGCTGAAGCGGTGGCGGAGACCATTGGTTCGCAACGGAAAGCCGGAATTTAACGCAAAGGCGCAAAGGCGCAAAAAGGCAAGGGAGGGGGGAAGTCATTCCTGCAATCCGTCGACCACGCGATGGATACCCTGCCTGCAAGGCTGCGATGCACCTCGATCGCCGCATCGACGACGATCCTGGTCATCTCATTTTCGTTCATTTCTCCTCCGTCGTTTTGCGCCTTTGCGCCTTTGCGCCTTTGCGTTGAATTCTGGCTGCTCCGCAGAATATGCGCTGTGCGTAGGGATAACGTCTCGGCATGTCCTCGGCCGCTTCCATGTCGCGCAGCTGCTCAGCGAGACCGTCGATGCCGTACGTCGCGACGAGGTTCATGCTCTCAGGAAGGCAGGACAGCAGGCCGTGCTGACGACGACACTCGTCCGGCCTGTCTCAACCCTGTTGGCAACTTCCGGGCGCGCGCCCGACCCCGCGGCTCCCGTCACGCCGCGCGCCCGATCGTCGGCCGCGCGCGCCGCTCTGCTACCCTCGCGCCATGGACCGCCACCGCTCGCTCCGCATGACCCTCCTCCTCGCCGCCGGCGCCGCCGGCTGTTCCAGCTCGAACAGCCGCGACATCGCGGTCGTCACGCTCGCCGAGCCACAGGCCGCGGGCGGCGACGCGGGCGCCCCGGACGATCCGGCGGCGCCCGCGCCCCGGACGCCGCGCGCCGCGGGCTGGGTGCAGGAGCCGGACGGCACGGTGCACCGCGCGTCGCGGGTCCGCTGCGACGCGACCATCGCGCAGCGCGCGTGCAGCGGTACCGAGCGAACGCTTCAATGCAAGACGGACGCCGATTGCAGAGAGGGACCCCGCGGCAAGTGCGTGAGCGCCTTCGGGCAGATAGGGGCGTATTGCGGCTGCGAGTACGCCTGCGAGAGCGACGCCGAGTGCGGCGCATCCGAGGTGTGCGTCTGCAAGGGGACTGGCGCGCTCCGAGAGGAGCACTCGGTCTGCGCGAAGGCCCAGTGCGCGGTCGACGCCGATTGCCCTGGCAGCACCTGCGGCCTGTCGGCTTACTTCAACGGGTGCTGGGAGCAGGTCACGCTCGCCTGCCGGACCAAGGACGACACCTGTCGGAGCGACGCCGACTGCGCGTCCGACACGATCCCGGGGGCCGCCTGCGTCGCCCCCGACATCGACGAAGAGAGCGTGCGCTGGCAGTGCGCAGGGATCTCCTGTGCCATCGGGCGCCCCCTCGTCGTCGACGGCCGGCCGCGCGCCGTGCGGGGCGCCGCGCGCGATGACTGGCGCGCGCCCGCGGAGCTCGACGTCGCGTCCCTCTCGCCCGAGGTGCGCGAGCGCGCCGCGGCGCACTATGCCGCCGTGGCCGCGCTCGAGCACGCGTCGATCGCGAGCTTCGCCCGCTTCTCCCTCCAGCTCCTCGCGCTCGGCGCGCCGGCCGCCCTCGTCGGCGAGGCGCACCGGGCCGCGCTCGACGAGGTGGAGCACGCGCGCCTCGCCTACGGCATCGCCTCGCGCCTCGCGGGCCGGGCGATCGGCCCGGGGCCGCTGCTCGAGGCGGCCACGGCGCCGCTCGGCGCCGGCGTCGCGGAGGTGGTGGAGGCGCTCGTCGAGGAGGGGTGCGTCGGCGAGACGCTGGGCGCGGCGGAGGGCCGCGAGCTCTCGCAGATCGCCGGAGATCCTGCGCTGGCGGCCGCGCTCGCGCGCATCGCCGCCGACGAGGAGCGGCACGCGGCCCTCGCGTGGAGGGCGCTCTCGTGGATGCTCGCGACGTTCGGCGAGCCGGCGCGCGCCGCGGCGGAGCGGGCGTTCTCCCGCGCCGTCGCGCGGTATGCGGCCGACCCGGCGCCGGGGCCCGCCGCGCACGAGGCGCTCGGCGTGCTCCCGGCGCGCGCGCTCGGGGCGCTGCGCCGCGAGGTGCTCGCCGAGGTCGTCGCGCCGTGCCGCGCGGCGCTCCCGGGGTTGTCGCGCGACAGCGCTCCTGCCGATCCGTCGAGGCTTATCTAGTCCGGGGGGCCGGGGGGTAGTCGACCCCGGCCTACCCGACTAGCAGGCTCGGGGCACGGGACGGGGGAGCGCGGACTCTGTGCGTTCCGGGAGTACCGGTGCATAGAATGTCGGTGTCGTGGGGGATGTCCTGAGGGGCCAAAGCGGGCTACTGAGGCAGATTCGTCACGGCCGTAGCAACTTGCCACAGTGTGGAGGGGCACGATCGCGAGGTTCGGCGGGGAAAACATGCTGGGACCTTGCGCACCGATCTTGCACAGGGGCCGGCACCTGAACCCACCTGAGGAGGTCCTTATCTATGGTCGCATCGCGCAACGTTCTTGTCTTGACGGTCGGTCTTGCTCTCGCTGTCGGTTGCTCCAGCCAACCTGCGGCGACTGACCCGAGCACGGTGAACGGAGCCGCTCCGCCGGCTCCGACCCCTGCTCCGATGGCGCCGCTGGAGACGCCGCCGGCCTCACAGCCGAGCACCGACGCGCAGGCGGGGGCGACGCAGCCGGGGATTACCACCAGCACGACGCCGAGCGCGCCCGTCGAGGCGCCGCTCACCGACGAGCAGATCGTCGCCGTGCTCGACGCCGCGAACAAGAAGGAGATCGACGAGGCTCAGCTCGCGCAGACCAAGGCCAAGCACAAGGACGTGAAGGCTTACGCCAGGGTCATCGCCCAGCACCACACCGAGGCCAAGGCAAAGCAGGCCAAGCTGATCAAGAAGCTCGGCCTCACGGCGGCGGACTCGGACAAGAGCAAGCAGCTCGCCGATGAGACGCAGCAGGCGGTCGACCAGCTGAAGGCCCTCCAGGGCGCCGATTTCGATCAGCAGTTCGTGGCGCTCATGGTCAAGGACCACCAGACGACGCTCGACCTGCTCGACAGGCGCGTCCTGCCGGACGCGAAGAACGCCGACCTGAAGGCGATGGTCGAGAAGGAGCTCCGGCCGACGGTCGAGAAGCACCTGAAGGACGCGGAGGCGCTCGCGCAGAAGCTCGCCCCGGCGGGGACCACCGCCGGCACGGGCGCGACCCCCGGCGCGACGGGCGCCGGTGCCCAGGCCGGCCAGACCGGCGTGACGGCGGGGAGCCCGGGCGGCCAGGGCGGCGTGCAGCCGCCGGCGGCGACGCCGGCCGCCGCAACGAAGGGGGCCTCGCCCGCGATGAAGTAGTCGCCCGCGGCCGGCCCACGGCATCGCGCCGAAGGGCGCGCGGCGTGGATCGGGCGTCCGGAATCGAATGAAGGAACGCGAGCAGCTGATCGATGGACCGGCTGCGCGCGTCGCCGTTTCTGCGGCATGAGCTCAGAACGACAGTCGCGCCGAACCCTCGAGAGAATCCTCCGGCTTTCCTCTCCCGCTCAGATCAGGTGAGCGATAGCCAGACGGACTTGAGCTGCGTGAGCTCGTCCAGCACCGCGCGCCCGTTCTCCCGCCCGAAGCCGGATTGCTTCATTCCGCCATAAGGGCTCGCGGCGTCGAACCGGTTGTACGTGTTGATCCAGACCGTGCCCGCCTCGAGCCGCGCCGCCAGCGCGTGCGCCTTGCCCACGTCGCGCGTCCAGATGCCCGCCGCGAGGCCGTACTCGGTCGCGTTCGCGATGCGCGCGGCCTCCTCCACGTCGTCGAAGGGGATCACCGCCAGCACGGGGCCGAAGATCTCCTCGCGGGCGACGGTCATCGACGGAGAGACCGCCGAGAACACCGTCGGCTCCACGAAGAACCCAGGACCCGCGCCGCGCCCGCCGATCTCGCGGCGCGCCCCCTCGGCCGCGCCGCGATCGATGTAGCCGAGCACCTTCGTGAAGTGCGCCTCGGAGACGAGAGGGCCCATCTGCGTCGACGGGTCGAGCGGATCGCCCGAGACCAGCCGGCGCGCGCCGCTCGTGACCGTCTCCAGCACGCGATCGTGCACCGCACGCTCCACGAGGAGCCGGCTCCCCGCCGTGCAGAGCTCGCCCTGGTTGTAAAAGACGGCCGTCACCGCCGCCTTCGCGGCGCTCTCCACGTCCGCGTCCGCAAAGACGATGTTCGGGCTCTTGCCGCCGAGCTCCAGCGACAGCTTCTTCAGCGTGCCCGCCGCCGCGCGCATGATCGTCCGGCCCGTGTCCGTGCCGCCCGTGAACGAGATCTTCGCCACGCCCGGGTGCTCGACGAGCGCCGCGCCCACCTCCTCGCCATGGCCCGTGACCACGTTGACGACCCCCGGCGGCACCCCCGCCTCCGCGAGGATGCGGGCGAGCTCCAGCGTCGTCAGGCTCGCCTCCTCCGGCGGCTTGATGACCACCGTGTTGCCCACCGCGAGCGCCGGCGCCACCTTCCGCGCGGCGAGCAGCAGCGGGAAATTCCAGGGGATGATCGCGCCGATGACGCCGAGCGGCTCGCGCACGGTGTAGTTCAGGAACGGGCCCCGCACCGGGATCGTCTCGCCGCCGAGCTTCGTCGCCCACCCGGAGAAATAGAAGAACGTGTCCGCCGTGCGCGGCACGTCGATCGTCCGCGCCGCCGTGATCGGCTTGCCCGTGTCGACGGCCTCGAGGCGCGCGAGCTCCTCGCACCGCGCGAGGATCAACTCCCCCGCCTTCCACAGGATGCGCGCGCGCTCGTTCGGATCCATCGCCGCCCACCGCGGAAACGCCGCGCGCGCCGACGCCACGGCGGCGTCCACGTCCTCGCGCCGGCCGCGGGCGAGCCGCGCGAGCACCCCGCCGGTCGCGGGGTTGGCGGTCTCGAACGTCTCGCCGGAGAGCGCCTCCCTCTCGGCGTTGTCGATCCAGAGCTTCTTCACCGTCTCGCGCGTCTCGGGCATGCCCTCGTCGTAAACCCGCGCACCCGGGCGCGGCAAGCGGCGATGACACGCGCCCTGCCGTGCGGGATACTCACCCTGCCCATGGACTTCTCCGACCGCCCCACGCTCCCGTCCGTCCCTCCGCGAAGAGTCGTCACCGAGCTGCCCGGGCCGAAGGCGCGCGCCTGGATGGCGCGCGGCGGCTTCGACATGCAGTCGCGCTACCGCGCGGTCGTGATGGACGACATCGCGAGCCGGGGATGCTCGCTCGTCGACGTGGACGGCAACGTGTTCCTCGACCTGTTCGCGAACTTCGCGCTCGGGGCGCTCGGCTACAACCACCCCTCGCTCGTCGAGGCGGCGCACCGCGACGGCTTCATCCGCGCGGTCGCGAACCCGACGTCGACGCCGTTCGTGACGACGCCGGCCTGGTTCGAGTTCATGGAGGCGCTCGAGCAGCGGTACGCCCCGCGCGGCATGGCGCGCGTCTTCTGCGTGGACGCGGGGGGCGAGGGCGTCGAGTCGGCGCTCAAGGCGGCGTTCATCCGGCACGGCGAGCGCCGGCGAGAGGCCGCCGGGCTGCCGAGGAATCCGCTGGAGCTCCCGGAGGAGCAGCAGAAGCGCATCCTGGACAACGCGGGGACCGACGCGGTGGTCGTGTCGTTCGCCGGCGCGTTCCACGGCCGCGGCCTCGGGCCGATGTCCGCGACGCACTCCAAGGTCATCCACAAGGCCGATCTGCCCGCGTTCCCGTGGCCCACGGCGCCGTTCCCCGCGAGCCGCTTCCCGCTCGCGCGCTTCGCCGACCAGAACGACCGCGCCGAGGCGGAGGCGCTCGCCGACCTCGAGCGGATCCTCGACGCGCACCAGGGCAGGGTGGCCGCCGTGATCGTCGAGCCCGTGCAGTCCGAGGGCGGCGACCGGCACGCGAGCCCGGTCTTCTTCCGCCGCGCGCAGGAGCTCGCCGGCAAGGCGGGCGCGGCGTTCATCCTGGACGAGGTGCAGACGGGCCTCGGGATCACGGGCACGCTCTGGGCGCACGAGCAGCTGGAGCTGCCGCGCCCGCCCGACCTCATGTGCTTCGGCAAGAAGATGCAGATGGGCGGGTTCTTCGCGACGTCGGCGTACGACGTCGCGCAGTTCGGGCGCATGTACCAGACGCGCAACGGCGACCGCGCGCGGGCCGCGATCGCGCTGGCGACGCTCCGCGCGATCGAGTCGGAGGATCTCCTCGCCAGCGTGCGCGCGGCGGGCCGCCACTTCCTCTCGCGGATCGAGGAGCTCTGCGAGCGCTACCCCGCGCTCGCGAGCGAGCCGCGCGGCCGCGGCTTCCTGCTCGCGTTCGACCTGCCGACGACCGCGGCGCGGGACGATTTCCTCGGGCGCGCGCTGCGCCGCGGGGTGTTCGCGAGCTACACGGGGACGCGCTCGGTGCGGCTCCGCCCGCACCTCATCACGACGATCGCGGACGTGGACGAGGCGGTCTCGGTGTTCGACGCCGTGCTGCGCGAGATGGCCGGGTGATCGTCGACCCGCGCGACGTGTGCCCGGGGGAGGGGCCGGAGAAGGTCGCGCGGGCGCTCGCGCGGTTCTCCGTGGACGAGGCGCGCGATGATGCGTCGTTCGACGAGGGGTACCGGGCGCTCGACGCGGTCTTCGGGCCGAAGGGCGAGCTCGAGCGCCGCGAGGTGCTCTCGGCGTGGTTCGCCGGGCAGAAGACGGATCCGGCGGCGCCGATCGTGGCGACGTACCACATGCTGCTCGCGCGCGGCGTGGACGGCGGCGACGGGCGCCTCGCCGGCGTGCGCGACTGCTACGTCACGCTCGACCGCGCTGCGCGGCGCTGCGTGGTGCTGCTCTCGCACGCCCTCGTCCTGCCGGCCTTCCGCCGCACCGGCCTCGCCGCGCTGCTGCGCGCGGCGCCGGTCGCGCTCGCGCGCCGCGCGATCGCCGAAGCCGGGCTCGGCGGGGCCGGCGGCGACGGCGTGGAGGTGATGCTCGCCGCCGAGATGGAGGCGGTCGACCCGGACGACCGCGACACGGTGGTGCGGCTCATCGCCTACGGTCGCGCGGGGTTCGCGATCATCCCGCCGGCGGTGCTCCCGTACGCGCAGCCCGACTTCCGCGACATCGCCGCGCTCGGCGTCACGCCGGTGCCGCTGCCGCTGCTCGCGGTGGTGCGCCAGGTCGGCGAGGAGGAGCGCGACGACATCCCGCGCGCCCGGGCCGAGTCGTTCCTGCGCCACTACCAGACCGCCCACGCCGCCGAGGTGAGCCCGGGCGAGCTCGCGCCGATCCGCGAGAACGCGCTCGCGCGCCTCGCGGCGTTCCCCGGCGAGCGCGTGCCCCTGATCCGGATCCCGCGGGGCCCGGCGGAGATCGCGGGGCTCGCGCCGGCGCTCCGGAGCGCGGTGATGCCGCTGTTCCCGCCGGCGTGGCGCGGCAAGGCGCCGCTCGATGACCCGGCGCGGGAGCTCGAGCGGCTCTCTGCGGCGTGGGGCGGCGGTGGAGAGCGCTGACGCGGGCGGCGCCGCGGTGAGCCTCGGCGAGCGCGCTCTCTCCCAGCCGCCGTGTTCTTGATGGGACAGCGCCATCATGCTAACTGCCTGGAATGGCGCGCACCTTCATCGCATCCGACCCGCGCTCGGGCAAGCACGAGGCGTTGGTCGAGGTGCGACCCGACCTGATCGACGGGGCGGCTCCCGCTGACATCGAACGGTTCAAACACCGGCTCTACGAGCGTCACATTCACGCGGGCCTGCTCGTTACCCCCAGGACTGCGCATTTCATTTGCGACTCGTTTACATCTGTCGAGTTTTCCAGCGAGTCCTACGACGTCAAGGTACTACCGACTGGCAAGCTGTTCAGTCGCATCGATAATGACGTTGAGCATGGCGAAGGGCTCTACGTTCAGGTCAGGCGGTGGCTCGAGGCGGTGGGGCGCTCATGGTGGAGCTCTGTGCCGGACGAGGCGCTTTCGATGATGCTCCCTGCCATGATCGGGCTCGCCGAGGCCGACCTCGAGGAGTACGAGGACTTGCCTGACGCAGCGTGATGAAGCGTCATGAGCACGTTCTTCGTATATCTGGAGACAAACTGGCTGGTTTCGTTCATTTTGCCGCACCATCCGTGGAGGAGCGAAGCGCGGTCGCTCCTTGACGCGGCAGAACAGGGCGAGTGCCAGCTGCGCATCCCAGTCGCTGCATTTCTCGAGGCGCGACATGTGGTTCATAGGGAGACGGAGGATCATGCCAGGGCGGTGAAAGCCGTGTCCGAAGGTCTATCCGCCGCCGCAAGGAACCTGAAAGATCCTGCGCTCCTCGCCGTCGCCAGGGACGTCGTCAAGGCGGAGTCATCCTACCACCTTCCCGATCCGCAGCGGGAGCTGGATAATCTAACCGCCAGATGCAAGCCCTTCATGATTCACCATCCGCAAGAGGAACAAGCTGCACTGGATGCGCTCCTCCCCAGCGTGGGTATGCGGGGAACCGACGTCGTCGATCTCCACATGATCAGCGCCATCCTGGCCGATCGTGATCTCAATCGCGTGCCGGAGGCAGCCGTGCTCTCCGCAAACTCGAAAGAGTTCGATGTTGCTGGCACGACCAGCAAGCTGCCGCGCGACGTGTACTCCAAGCGGCGACTCGTCTATCTGTCCAAATTCAACCTCGCTGGCGCGAAGGCGCTGTGGCAGCGTGACGACGGGCGAGGGTGGCCAACGCCGCAGCCAGCGAGCTCCGACCCGCGGCGAAGGGAAGTCCAGAAGCTTCTCTCTGGATTGAATGACAGCCAGATTGATCCCTTGCTCGAGCAGCTTCGCAAGCTGGTCTCGCCGCCGCCCTGATGGCGACCCGCAGCGCCTTGAGGATCGCGGAGACGACGGGCGCCATCCTCCGTAGGGGTACGTCTCCTCCCCGTCAGCTGGGATCAGAGGCGTCGCCCGCCGTTGCGTTTCAGCCGGGACGCCGCCCGAGGGGCCGGCACCGAGCGAGCACAGCTTCGCAGGGGTCTGCTCGATCGAGCGCCGCGCGGTAGGATAGGGCGCGGAACGACCCCGCCATGCCGTCAACCACGACCCCCGTTTCGATCCGCAGGATCACGGACGAGAGCGCCTCGGACGCGGAGGACCTGCTCGCCGTCGAGGCGCCCCTCGAGATCGTCGTGGTCGCGCGAGCCCGCGGGGCGCTCTCCGTGGCCCCGCAGGAGCGCGCCGCGCGCCGCCTCGGCATCACGATGCGCACGCCCGGCCACGATCGCGAGCTCGCGATCGGGCTGCTGTTCGCCGAGGGGGTCATCTCCCGCGCGGCCGACGTTGTCGCCGTCGACGAGGCCGCCGGCCCCTCGGGCGACCTCGTGCGCGTCACGCTCGCCGAGGACGTGACCGTCGACCTCGGGCGCACCGAGCGCGCCCTCGCGGTCGCGAACGCGAGCTGCGGCGTCTGCGGCAAGGCGTCGATCGACGTCGCGTCGTGCGCGCCGCCCTCGCCGCTCGCGCGGGGCGCCCCGCGGATCGCGCCGCGCGTCGTGCACGGGCTCGCCGCGCGTCTCCGCGAGGCGCAGCCGGTGTTCGGGCGGACCGGGGGGCTGCACGCGGCGGCCCTCTTCGACGCGGGCGGCGCGCTCGCCGACCTCCGCGAGGACGTGGGCCGCCACAACGCCGTCGACAAGCTGATCGGCGCCGCGCTGCTCGCCGGGCGGCTGCCCGACCCGGGCGCGGTGCTGATGGTCAGCGGGCGCGCGGGGTTCGAGCTCGTGCAGAAGGCGCTCCGGGCGTCGATCCCGGTGATGGTCGCGGTGGGCGCGCCGTCGAGCCTGGCCGCCGAACTCGCGTCGGCGCACGGAATGACGCTCGTCGGCTTCGCGCGCGACGGGCGGTTCAACGTGTACGCGGGCCGGGAGCGCATCGCGGTCGCGCCGGAGGCGGCGTCGTGAAGGCGCGCGACGTGCGCGATGTGCAGGCCGAGCCGCCGGTCGAGGCCGAGCCGCCCCGGATCGGCGAGCGCAGCGCGGCCGCCGGCGGGCTCGCGGCCGTCGGCGCGACGCTCCGGCACGCGGTCGGCGAGATGGGGGTCGCGCGCGCCGTGCGCACGCTCCTGCGCGTGAACCAGGGCGAGGGCTTCGACTGCCCCGGCTGCGCGTGGCCCGAGCCCGAGGAGAAGCGCTCGGTCGCCGAGTTCTGCGAGAACGGCGCCAAGGCGGTCGCCGAGGAGGCGACGCTCCGGCGCGTCACGCCGGAGTTCTTCCGCGAGCACAGCGTCGAGGCGCTCTCGCGTGAGTCCGACCACTGGCTCGGCAAGCAGGGGCGGCTCGTCCACCCGATGCTGCTCGACGAGGGCGCGTCGCACTACCGCCCTGTGTCGTGGGACGAGGCGCTCGAGCTCGTCGCCTCGTCGCTGCGCGCGCTGGCCTCGCCGGACGAGGCGCTCTTCTACACCTCGGGGCGCACGAGCAACGAGGCGGCGTTCCTCTACCAGCTCTTCGTGCGCGAGCTCGGGACGAACAACCTGCCCGACTGCTCGAACATGTGCCACGAGTCGAGCGGCGTCGGCCTGCGCGAGGCCATCGGGGTCGGCAAAGGCACCGTATCTCTTCATGATTTCGAGCTCGCCGACGCGATCTTCGTCGTCGGGCAGAACCCGGGGACGAACCACCCGCGCATGCTCTCGGCGCTGCGCGAGGCGCGGCTGCGCGGCTGCGAGATCGTGACCGTGAACCCGCTCCCCGAGGTCGGCAACGAGCGCTTCCAGCACCCGCAGCACCCGCTCGATCTCGTCGGCTCGGGGGTGCCGCTCTCGACGCTCTTCCTCCAGGTGCGCATCAACGGCGACGTCGCGCTCTTCACCGGGATCATCAAGGAGATGCTCGAGGAGGAGGAGCGCAGGCCGGGCGCCGTGCTCGATCGCGCGTTCATCGAGCGCCACACCCACGGCTTCGAGGCGTTCGCGGACGCCGTGCGCGGGACGCCGTGGGACGACATCGTGGAGCAGAGCGGGGTCCCGCGCGATCGGATCCGGGCGGCGGCCGAGATCGCGATGCGGTCCGAGCGCACGATCGCGTGCTGGGCCATGGGCCTCACGCAGCACCAGAACGGCGTGGCCAACGTGCAGCAGGTCATGAGCTTCCTGCTCCTGCGCGGCAACATCGGGCGCCCCGGCGCGGGCGCGTGCCCGGTGCGCGGGCACAGCAACGTGCAGGGCGACCGGACGATGGGCATCTGGGAGCGCCCGCCCGCCGAGCTCCTCGACCGGATCGAGAAGAACTTCGGCTTCTCGCCGCCGCGCCGCCACGGGCTCGACACCGTCGCCGCGATCGCCGCCATGGCCGACGGGCGCGCCCGCGTCTTCTTCGCGCTGGGCGGCAACTTCCTCTCGGCGACGCCGGACACGGCGTTCACCGCCCGCGCCCTCGCCCGGTGCGACCTCACGGCGCACGTGTCGACAAAGCTGAACCGGGCGCACCTCGTGACGGGGCGGCGCGCGCTCATCCTGCCTTGCCTCGGGCGCACCGAGCGCGACGTGCAGGCGGGAGGGCCGCAGCTCGTGACGGTCGAGAACTCGATGGGCGTCGTCTCGAGCTCGCGCGGCAATCTCCCGCCGGCCTCGGAGATGCTGCGGAGCGAGGTGGCGATCGTGGCGGGGCTCGCCCGCGCGACGCAGGGCGCGCGCTCGCGCGTGCCCTGGGAGGAGCTCACGGCCGATTACGATCGGATCCGCGATCTCATCGAGCGCACGATCGATGGATTCGACGATTTCAACGCGCGGATCCGGGATCCGCGCGGCTTCGCCCTGCCGAACGCCGCCGCCCGGCGCGATTTCCGCACCGCCACGGGCAAGGCGAACTTCATCGCCCACGCGCTCCCGCGGCACGAGCTCGAGCCGGGCGAGCTCCTGATGATGACCATCCGCAGCCACGACCAGTACAACACGACAATCTACGGGCTCGACGACCGCTACCGCGGCGTCCGAGGCGGGCGCCGCGTCGTGTTCATGAACGCCGAGGACGCGGCCGAGCGCGGGCTCGCGCAGGGGGCCCTCGTCGACGTCACGAGCCGCTTCTCCGACGGAGAGCGCGTGGCGCGCGCGTTCCGCGTCGTGCTCTACACGATCCCCCGCGGCAACGTCGCTGCCTATTTCCCCGAGGCCAACGTGCTCGTGCCGCTCGGCAGCATCGCCGAGAAGAGCCACACGCCCGCGTCGAAATCGATCGTCGTGCGCGTCCGGGCGGCCGTCGCGACCGACGGATCTGCGTGACGGTTCCAAGGCGTTCTGCAACGCCATCGTGGCACGAGATGCCGCCATGTATCAGATCGCGACGAAGTGTCGTTGCATCAAAGATGGCGGAGCGCTTCGGCAAGCTGACGGACTGGCAGGGAATATCGCCGGTCTCGTCGCGGCGTGGGGAGGAGTCGGAAGGCAATAGTGACTACGTGACAGTGCACACGGAATCGTCTTCGTTGCGGAGCGGTGAGGCATCATCACATCCTGCCGAAAAAGTGCTCCGGGCGCCCGTCCTCATCGCTCGGTGTCTCATCAGCGTGCATGATGGAATGCTCGGCATGCCTGTCAGGTGGCGGCCCAGCACGGAGAGCTGATAGCATCAGCTTAGTGTCCAAGGTTGCGCCGTCACGGACGTCCGGAACGGAGCTCGTTGCCGGTGCGACGTCCTGGCGGACGCAGTCGGGCGTTTGCGTTGATGAGGATCTGGGGAGAGCGATGGCTAGTCGAAGGTATGCGAGATGGTTGACGGCAGCGTGGGGCCTCTTCGCCGGCGGATGCACGGCGCTCGCGGGTGTGGATAAGGACTACTATGTGCTGGGGGACAGAGCCGGTGCGAGCGGGACGGACACCAGTGTCGGCGGCACAGGCAGTGGCGCCGGCGGTGCAGGCAGTGGCGCCGGCGGTGCAGGCAGTGGCGCCGGCGGTGCAGGCAGTGGCGCCGGCGGTACAGGCGATGGCGTCGGTGGGACGGGAGCCGCAGGCGAGCAGGGGGTGCCGAGCTGCCAGGGGCTGCCAGCGACGTGCGGGCTACAGGAACATGAGGACTGCTGTACGAGCAAATTGGTCCAGGGCGGAAGTTTCAATCGAAGTAACGATTCGGCTTATCCAGCGACAGTGAGCGACTTCTTGCTGGATCGGTTCGAGGTGACCGTGGGGAGGTTCCGGGCGTTCGTGGAGGCCTATCCGGATAGCCGGCCGATCAGCGGGGCGGGGGCACACCCATTGATCCAGGGGAGCGGGTGGGATCCCGCGTGGGATGGGAACCTGCCCCGTGACCAGGTCGAATTGAGAGGAAAATTGAAATGTCGCGAGTCGGGGGCAACATGGACAGAGAGCTCTGCGGGGAATGAGACGAAGCCGATTAATTGCGTATCCTGGTTCATGGCTTTTGCGTTCTGCGCTTGGGATAAGGGCCGATTGCCCACGAGGGCGGAGTGGAACTACGCGGCGGCCGGAGGCGAGCAGCAGCGGATGTACCCATGGTCGGAGTCACCTGATAATGCGAATATTGATAGTAGCTATGCGGTGTATAATGGTTGCCGTAGCGAGATTGAGGCGCAGGAGTGCGCAAATGCAGACATTTTGAGCGTTGGGTCAAAATCGCTTAAGGGTGACGGGCGGTGGGAGCAAGCGGATATGGCTGGGAGCATGTGGGAATGGGCGCTAGACTGGTCCGGGTCGTATCCAGCTATGTGCGACGATTGTGCGAAGTTGACGCCCGCGACGGAGCCGATGCGCGCCGTGTGCGGTGGCAGTTTTGCGAACTTTTCGAGCTATCTGCTCACTGACGGGCGCTACCAGGCCGATCCGGCAAAGTATGGGGGCGACCGTGGCGTCCGCTGCGCAAGGGCGCCGTGATCGCGCCCGTTGAGGTGGGAACGTCCGGTCCGCCTTATTCTTCTGTCCGACTCCACCGGACCGCGTAGGCCCCACCGTTCTTGACGCGATGGCCCACTCACGTCATCCTGCCCACGTGTCGGCCAGCTTCCCCGAGGGTACGCTCTTCGCGCGTCGGTATCGCGTGGTGCGGCTCATCGCTGCGGGCTCGATGGGGGCGGTCTACGAGGCGGTGCACCTCGGGACGGAGCGGCGCAGGGCGCTCAAGGTCATGCACGCGCACCTCTTCCAACAGGCGGATATGCGCGAGCGCTTCCTGCGCGAGGCGCGGATCGCGGCGAACGTGCAGAGCGATCACGTCGTGGACGTCTTCGACGTGGATGTCGACGAGGCGACCGGGATGCCCTTCCTGGTCATGGATCTGCTCCGCGGCGAGTCGCTGGCAGATCGGCTCGCGCGCGTGGGGCGCTTGCCGCCCGCCGAGGCGATGACCTATCTCGGCCAGACCGCGCTGGCCCTCGACCAGACGCACGCGGCATCCATCGTGCATCGGGACTTGAAGCCCGAGAACCTGTTCGTCACGCAGCGGCAGGACGGGACACCGTGCGTGAAGATCCTCGACTTCGGTATCGCGAAGCTCATCGCGGAAGGCACGAACGCGGGCGGCGCCACGCGCACGCTCGGGACGCCGCTCTACATGGCGCCCGAGCAGTTCCGCGCGCGCTCGCGGCTTACGGGCGCGGCGGACATCCATGCGCTGGGCATGATGGCGTACTCGATGCTCGTGGGGAGCCCTTACTGGGAGCCGGAGGCGAGCAACGCGGAAGACGTCATCGGATTCGCGATGGTGGCCGTCAACGGTCCGGTGGAGCCTCCGGTGCAGCGGGCGGCCGCGAAGGGCGTGGCGCTGCCGCCAGGCTTTGACGCATGGTTCCTACGGGCGACGGCGATGAACCCGGCGGCGCGGTTCCGCATGGCGACAGAGGCGGTTCTGGCGCTCGGCGACGTGCTCGGCCTCGCCGCGAGCGGTGGGCTCGCTGCGGCCCTCCCTGGCGCTTCGCCCTTGCCCGGAGCGCGCTTCGCCACGGCGAACTCTGCGCCGGCGGAAGGCTCGCAGCGCGAGAGCGTCTCCATTCCGCAGCGGCCGCCGTTCGCGGCCACGTCGACGGGCGCCGCCGTGTCCGCTGTTGCAGCGCTGCCGGGACGGCGCGCGTTCGGTCTGATCGTCGTGCTGCTTGGGTTCGGGGCGCTCGGCGTGGGGAGCTGGCTCGCGCTCCATGCGCCGGGCGCGCGCGCGGGAGCCGAGGCCGCGGCGCCGGAAGTCGCGGCGGCTAACCCGGACGCTGACGGGGTGAGCTCGTCACCTCCGTCCAGGACCGCGGTCGTGCCCCCTGCCGCGACGGAGTCGGCGGAGCCGCCCAGCGCGCCGGTGGCCCCGAGCGCGAGCGCGGCGCCGCCCGGCGCGAGCGCGGCGCCGCCCGGCGCGAGCGCGAGCGCGGGCCCGTCCTCGCCCGGGGGCGCGAGCGCAGGTGGGGCCGCGGGGCCGAGGCCGGCGCTGGGCGTCCAGCGGCCGCCGCCTCAATCGGAACCGCCTAGTCACCTGTTCGGTCGAGACTGAGACGTTGTGGCCGCCGCGGCGCCTCTCCTCGTGCCAACCCACGCCGTTCGCCGTTCGTCCCCTCGCCCGCTGAAGATCCCTGGCCATGACCCACTCGCCCCGTAGGTACCTGTGTCCCCTTTGGACCATCGTCCCGCTCGTCGTCTCCACGCCGGTCCTGGCGCAGGACATCGCGTCTGCGGAGGTCCTCTTCGAGCGCGGCCTCGCCGACATGGACGCCGGCAGGTACGAGACGGGCTGCGTGGCGCTCGCCGAGAGCCAGCGCCTCGATCCCAGGCCGGGCACGCTCTTCACGCTGGCCTTCTGCGAGTCGAAGTGGGGCCGCGTCGCGACGGCGGTGACTCGCCTCGGCGATTACCTGAAGCTGGTGGAGCGCCTGCCCCAGGAGCAGCGGGCCCGGCAGCGCGAGCGCGTTGTGGCGGCGACCGCGGAGCGCGCGCGGCTGGCCCCGCGGGTGCCCGAGCTCGCGCTTTCGCTGGCCGCGGGAGCCCCGGCGGGGACGGTGGTGACGCGCGACGGCCGCGAGCTGGGCGAGGCCTCGCTCGGCGTCGGGCTTCCGGTCGATCCGGGAGAGCACACGGTGTCCACCCGGGCGCCCGGAGGTCCCGTGTGGGAACTGCGCGTCAGGATCGCCGAGGGAGAGAAGAAGCGCGTCGCGCTGGAGGTGAACACAGAAGCGGGCGGCGTCGGCGCCACGCCGCCCTCGTCCGGCGGCGGCGAGGTCTCGGCAGGCCGGCGGACGGCGGTGTACGTGGCCGGTGGAGTCGGGGTCGCAGGGGTCGTCCTGGGGGGGATCATGGGAGCGCTCACGTTTGGCAAGCGGGGCACCATCGAAGAACACTGCGGCGCAGGCATCAGAGCCCCTAACGAGAGGGCGTGCGATACGACAGGGTACGACGCGGCGAGGAGCGCGAGGACGACAGGCCTCCTGAGCACTATCGGCTTCGGGGTGGGGCTGGCTGGCTTGGGGACCGCGGCGGTGCTGCTCTGGACCGAGCCGAAAGGGGCGAGCGCGACGACCGGCGCGACGCCGCGGTGGATCACCGCGGGCGTGCTCGCTGCAGGGCCCGCGGGGACGGTGGTCGGGGCCCGCGGGGCCTGGTGAGGGGAGGGCTGTGCTGATGCTCCACGGAGCGGCCTGGCATGGGATCGCGCCCGATCAGGTGATCGCGCTGCCCGGCGCGACGGCCGCCGCCGTCGCATGGCGGACCCGGGGACAGCTCCACGTCACCGTGATCGCGAAGGCGACGTTCGCGTTCGCGAGCGACGCGGAGATGCCTAGAGCCGCGCCGCAAGAGATCTTCGAGGCGAACGTCCATCACGCCAACGACCCGTCGAGGAGCGTCCGGTTCACGAGCGACCACGTCCCCTACCTGGGGCGCGCCGATGTGCTCTTCACCGGACACGCCTGCGCGCCGCCCGGGACCTCGGTGCTCTCCTTGCCGGTTCGCCTCGCCCTCTTTGACCGGGGTCGAGAGGTCCTCGACAAGCGGCTGCGCGTTCAGGACAGGGCACCATTCCGATCGTTGCCCCTCGTGTACGAGCGGGCCGTGCGCGGGGCGAACGGGCTGGAGAACCCCCTCGGCGTCGACGCAGCCGCCGATCCGGAGCAGCCGACGGTGGTCGACCCCCAGGCGCCGCAGCGACCCGCGGGATACGGCCCGGTCGCGCGCGACTGGCCTGCGTTCTGGAGGCCGATCGGGAACACGCCGCGATCGTCGATGAGCGACGGCCTCTTGCAAGAGATCCCGGAGCGCTTCGACTGGTCTTGCTTCCAGTCGGCGCCTCCCGACCAGAGGGTCGAGTTTCTGCGCGGCGGCGAGTGGATCGTGCTCCAGGGGCTGCACCCGGCGGTTCCTCACCTGCGGATGCGCTTGCCCGAAGTGCGGGGCCTCGCGCGCGTTCACGGCCTCTCGGCCTTCGGGGTGGGCGACGGCCAGGGGCTCGCCTTGTGCGCCGACACGCTGCGCATCGACGGCGAACAGCAGCGCTGCACCGTGGTGTTCCGGCGGAGCTTTCCCCTCGCGAGCGAGGCTGCGATCGCGAGGATGCGCCTCGTCGCGGGCATCGAGCAGGCCGGCGCGCCGCTCGCGTGGCCTTCTCAGATCGAGGTCCGCACCGCGCCGGAACGTGAAGCTGCCCCTGCGGGCGGCGCGGCGTCCGGCGGCGTCGGGCTCGCGCCGGACGCGACGGGGGGCGCGCCGAGAGGTGTCGCTGCGGCCGCGATGACGGCCGAGATCGCGGAGGGCGCGCTGCCTGACGAGCGGCGTCCGGTGCACCCGTTTCGCCCGGAGGGCGCGCCGCCCGCGGAGCCGCGTCCAGCGCACGTATCTCGCCCGGAGAGCACGCTTCTCGGTCCTACGGGCGGTGAGGCGGCGCCAGCGCAGCCCACCGGCGCGAGCGCGCCCGGGAACGAGCGAGGAGGGAAGCCGGGCCCTGTCCCCGCTCGCGCCAAGGCGCCGCGCTGGGCAGCCTCCACGCTGGGGGTCGAGGAGCTGCCGGACGAGCCGCTGCAGAACGCGCGAGCCCTTCCGTTCAAGGAGCAGCCTTCCGGCCTGCTGCCGGCACCTCCGCTGAGCGCCGCCGAGGTGCGCGCGATCAAGGTGCGCATCGCTTCAGGCACGCGGGAGGTCGCGCTCGATGGGCCCGCCGGCGCCGACCCCGGGAGCGCGATGCCGTTCCTTCCGCCCGGCGTCGTTCTGGGGCCGGCTCACGCGGTTGGGGCGACTCCGGCTTCCCCTGCGCAAAACTTGGTGGACGAGGATGCCTGGAACTCCGGGGATGTCGCTCCGGGGCCGTGGCTCGACATCCAGGCGTCGGCGCCGGGCGCCGTGGACCAGGTTGCTTCCAGCATCTCGTGCGCAGAAGGCCCGGCCGAGTACGTCGGGTGGCCGGCAGAGCCGCCCATGCTGACGCCCGCCACCGAGCGCGCGCCTTCCGTGAATGCGGCGCCTGCGCCTGCGCCCGGTACGGTGCCGTATTTCGACCCGGTGGCGTTCGCGAGGCCGGCAGCTCCATCTGCGCCGGAGCCCGAGGCGGCCCCGGCGCTTGAGCCTGCGTCGACCGAGCCCGCGTTGCCGGAGCCCGACCCGGCGAGCTTCCCGATCGAGCGCTTCGCCGCCATCACCGCCGAGATCGCCGAGGCGCGCGTCCCGCGCGGGGAGGTGCTGGCGTCCCATGCGCTTGGCGAGCGCGCGTGGAGCGCCGTCGAGCGCCACTGGACCTCGGCGATCAAGGACGACGCGCGGCACGGCCCGGGCCGACTGCGGAGCGCGTACGACAGCGCCTACGTGGCCGTCGTGGAGGACTTCCGCAGCCAGATCACCCCGGCGGAGTACGCGCGCATCGTCGTGGCCGTGGAGCGCAAGCAGAGCGATCGCGTCCTCGACGAGCTCCGGATCCAGCGCCCTGCGTTGATGCACGTGATGCGCTTCTGGACGAAGAAGGCGGCCGCCGATCCGAGGATCTTCCGCGAGGTGGGCGCGGCCCTCGCCGCGCTGCGCGGCCGGT
>JAICEP010000040.1 GCA_025924095.1 Sorangium sp. | reverse complement strand
ATCTTCTATGCCCAGGGACGCGGCCCGCGCGCCGAGCGACTCGGCCGGAGCCCCCGCCCAGACGGGACCCCGCGGGGCGATGCCGGTGATACCATCGCCCCATGGTGACCGAAGAGGAGCTCGCAGAGCAGCGCGTCGGCACGCGGATCGGCCCGTGGGCCGTGGAGGGCGTCCTCGGGGTCGGCGGCATGGCGAGCGTCTTCTTTTGCCGCCGGGCCGACGGGTGCGTGGCGGCGGTCAAGGTCCTGCACGCCGAGCTCGCCGGCATCGACGAGGTGCGCAAGCGGTTCCTGCGCGAGGGGCCGATCGGGAACGCGCTGGCCGCCGTCGCGCCGCTCTGCGATGGCTTCCCCCAGGTGCTGGAGTCCGGCGCCACCGACGACGGCGCGGTCTACATGGCCATGGAGGTGCTCGAGGGAGAGACGGTGTTCGACCGCATGGTCCGGAACGGGACGCTCCCTGTCGGCCAGGTGATCGCGCTCGCCGAGCGGGTCCTCGACGTGCTGACCGTGGCGCACGACCACGGCATCGTTCACCGCGATCTCAAGCCCGAGAACCTGCACATCGGCAACGACGGGCGCGTGCGGGTGCTCGATTTCGGCCTCGCGCGCGTGCTCGACCCGCTGCTCGATGACGTCGCCGGCGTGCCGGAGATGACGAAGACCAGCACGGGCGTGTCGATCGGCACCGACGACTACATGGCCCCCGAGCAGGCCCTGGGCCTCATCCGCGAGATCGACGGCCGGACCGACCTGTTCGGCCTCGGCGCGACGATGTTCCGCCTGCTCGCGGGCCGCACCATCCACGGCAACCTGAGCGACGCGCACCTGCTCATCGCCGTCTCCACCGAGAAGGCGCCGCCCCTCGCGCAGCACGCCCCCACGGCGCCGCCGGGGCTGTGCGCCGTCGTGGACCGCGCCCTCGCCTTCCTCAAGCAGGAGCGGTATCCCGACGCGAGGATGATGCGCGCCGACCTCGCCGCGGTGCGCGCGGGGCGCGAGCCGCCTTATGCGACGGCCGCCGCGAGGGCGCGGGGCCAGTAGCGCATCGTCCGCAGAAGCTCGCCGCGTACCTGCTCGCTCACGGCTCCCGCGCGCACCGGACCCCGATGCCGATCGCGCGGGTCGCCGGGGGGCGGTGGTCGCGGGTGGAGAGGAGCAGCGCCTCCGCGGCGCTGCGCCAGCCGCCGCCTCGCATCACCCGTTCCGTGCCGCCCGTCGTGACGGCGCAGTCCACGCAGTCGGGCGGGTAATCTCCATACCAATCCAGCGTCCACTCCCACACGCCCCCCGCGAGATCCGCTTGCTTGAACAGCCCGTCTCCCTGCGGTGACTTCGATCCGACCGGCAGGACGTCCTCGATCACGCACCCCGCCACATCGCTGCCATTGCAGGCATACACCGCGTGGTCCCGATCGAGGGTCTCATCGTCCGCCGAGGCGGACCACGGATACGGACGCTGCTCGGCGCCGCCGGCCGCCGCGTAACCCAGCTCCGCCTCCGTCGGCAGTCGACCGCCGTCCCACGCGCAGAACGCGAACGCCATGTACCAGCTCACGCAGTTCATCGCGAAGCGCTCGTTCGCGCCGGGCTCATCCGTCCACACCCACGCCGTCTCCTCCGAATCGCAGAAGAGCCCTTTCAGGAGCTCCTCCCGGTCCGGCGGCAGCCGCTCTTCCCACTCCGCATCCCACCCGCTGCCCGGGATCCGCGGGTGCGCGCCGGCCCCCGCGGCTGGCCGGCTCCCGGGATAGGCGTCCACGAACGCCCGGAACCGCCCCAGCGTGACCTCGAACCGATCCAGCCAGAAGTCGCTCACCGTGGCCGGGAAAGCCGGGTCGTTGCTCCGGTTGGACGTACCGCCGGTCACCAGCTCGCTCGCGCAGCAGCTCTCGTCTGCCGTCGGCCCGCACGTCACAGGCAGCCCGACGCAGCGACTGCCGGTTACCACGCCGCCGCCGCTGCCACCGTCACCGCCCTGTTCCTCTATCGGATGATAGGGCTTGTCCAGCCCGACGATCGTCGTGCACCCGACGCCCGGCAGGCACAGCGCCGCCCACAGCCATCGCGCAGATCTCTTCCTCATGCTCCTGCCTGTCTTACCGAGGCGACAGAGAGGAATCAACATAAAGGAGCGGAGACGACATGAGTGGATGAACAAGGTCACTCTGCCTCCCCCGCCTTCCCCGCAGTCCCGCCTTCCTGCCTTCCTGCTCGATGGCTATTTCACCCCCTTCAGATCGTGCAGCCGTGGACTCCGCCGATGTAGAGCGCCTCGAATTCTGAAGCCTGCTTTGTGACCAAAGCGACCATGCCCCTTGGCCCGGACCTCAGCCGAGGTGCTTTCTCATGCTCAGGCTCGTGACCCGGTAGCCGAGCGACTCGTAGAGCCGGCGCGCCCGCGTGTTCTGCGCGAAGACGTGGAGCTCGATATCCCGCGCGCCCAGGCCGCGGGCGGCCTCCTCGGCGAGGGCCATGACCCGGCGCCCGAGCCCCCGGCCGCGGGCGTCTTCACGCAGGTGGATATCGTAGATGAACGCGCTTCGAAACCCGTCCACGTGGGTCACCCCGATCCAGAGATGCCCGACCGCAGCGTTCCCCTCCAGGACCGAATAGAGGTGGTGGTCGGGGGTGGCGAGCCCCTGCGGCAAGAGCGCCTCCACCTGGGAGCGCGCGTTGCGCCGCGCGTCCTCCGTCCGTGCATCCATGGCGCTCGCGCGCTCGTCCGCATACGAGCAGACCACGAGCTCGACGAACGCATCGAGCTCGGTGACATCGATCGACCGCAAGGCGACGGGCAGCTCAGGCATGCCGCCAGCTTACCACCGGAAGACACCTCGGTCCCACCGCCCCCGGCCGGAGCAGCCCATCCGCTCCGGCGCCCTCACCGCACGACGTTCAGCATCCCCATCATGCCGGCATCGGCGTGGTCGAGGATATGGCAATGGAACATCCACATTCCCGGCCGGTTGTCGTAACGGACCACGAAGCGCGCCCCGCCGTCGACAGGCACGTTCACCGTGTCCTTCCACTCCAGCGGCCTCACCGGCTCCCCGCCTTCGCCGAGCACCTGGAAGAAGAAGCCGTGCAGGTGGAACGGGTGATCGAAAGCCATCGTGTTCTCGACGGTCCACACCGACGTCTCGCCCACCGCCGCCACGAGCGGCTCCGCCTCCCACGAGGCCACGCCGTTGATGCCCATCACCAGGTCGCCCGGCCCCTCCCGCAGCGTCAGCTTCAGATCGACGCGCGTCGCCCCCGCCGTGTCGAGCGCCCCGATGGCCCGCGCGACCTCGGGGAGCGGCTCGTCCTCGGCCGCGGGCTCGTCCGCGAGGCGGAGGCGGAAGGCCTCGACCTCGGGCCTCCCGAAGGTGGCGCCATAGCCGCGATCGTAGGGCACCCAGCGCACCGAGAGCGTCGAGCCCGGCGCGCCGCGCGGCGCCACAAGCACGTCGGCGCGCTCGCCGGGGGTGAGCAGGATCATCTCCGTCTCGACGGGGTGCTCCAGGAGCCCGCCGTCACCGCCGATGCGCGTGAAGCGGTGATCCGTGATCGCGAGCTGGTAGTAGCGGGACCTGGCCGCGTTGACGATGCGCCACCGCTGCCTGAGCCCGGCGCGCGCCTCGATCACCGGGTTCACCCGCCCATTCACGAGCAACAGGTCGCCCTCGCGCCCGAACAGCGTGCCCAGATTGCCGCCCACGTCCGGGTCCTCGAGCGCGCCGTCGTCGCGCACGGTGATGTCGCTGAGCACGAGGACGAGCTCGTCGCCGAGCGCCGCAGGCTCGCCCGCATCCTCGACAAGCAGCGGGCCGTAGAGGCCGTTACCCGACTGCACGGCGGAGTCGACGTGCGGGTGATACCAGGTGAGCCCCGCGTCGGGGACGACGAAGTCGTAGGTGAAGCTGCCGCCCGGCGGCGTCTCGGCCTGGCTGTGCCCGGGCGCGCCGTCCATCTCCGCCAGCAAGCGCACGCCGTGCCAGTGAACCGTGGTGGGCGCCGAGAGCTCGTTGCGGAAATTCACGATCACGCGATCTCCCACCCTGGCGCGGATCAGCGGGCCCGGCAGACCGCCGTCATACGTCCAGGCGGGCGTCCTCTTGCCGGGCACGATCTCCAGCTCCTCGACGCGCGCGGTCAGATCGACCTCGACCACCTCCGGCCTTCCGTCGAGATCGACCGCCGGCCGCAGCGCCACCGCGCTGTCCCACCCCTCGGGCTGAGCTGGAGGATCTGTCGCGCAGCCGATCGTCACGACAGCAAGCCAAGGGATCAAGAAGAGAACAAGAGGACGCTCGTACAGCATGGAGTGGGGACGGATCTTACCACCGCCACGGCTTCCATGGGAGATTTCAACGGGTTATCGACAGGATCTCTCGCTCCTCCTCACTTCAGCGCGACCCGTCAGACATAGCGCCCCACCGCATCGAGCAGCGCGACGAGATCGACAGGCTTCTTCAGGATGTCGACGGGTCCGAGCTCGGCCGCGCGCGGCGCCGCCCCCGCCGTGAGCACGACCACCGGGACATCGGCGATCGCGGGGGTGCGCAGCTGCTCCGCGCGGAACGCATAGCCGTCCATCACCGGCATCATCAGATCGAGCACGATGAGCGCCGGCGCCGGCACATCGCGGAGCCTGGCCAGCGCCTCGGCGCCGTTCGCGGCCGTCATCACCGCGTAGCCCTCCTCCGACAGCACACCCGCGAGCGCTTCGCTGACGCCCTGGTCGTCCTCGATGACGCAGATCGTCCGCGGCCGCGCGGGGCCGCCCGCCAGGACGCCTCGCCCGGACGCGCGCGGCAGAAGCGGCGGCGCGACGGACGGATCGCCCGGCTCCACGTCGCCCTCCCGCTCGGGACCGCGCGGGGCACCCTCGCTGTCGCCCGAGCGCGGTCCGTTCGTGTCCACCGAGGACCCATAAAACCTTCCGCCACAGCGCGCAATTTGAATTGCGCCGCAGCGCGCGGCGCGTGCGGGCGGATCGCTCGCGACGAACCCCGCAGGAGGGTACGCGCAGCGAGCTCGTCAGAAGCGGCGAGGTGCGCTCCGGGCGCGAGGACGGCGGTATGGGCGCTGCATACCCCTCGACCGTGAACGTGGCCGTGATCTTCTATTCCCTCTACGGCGACACGGCCGCGCTCGCCGCCGCGGTCGCGGAGGGCGCCGAGCAGAGCGGGGCGACCGTCCGGCTCCGGCAGCTCGCCGACCTCGCGGCGCCGCAGGACCGCTGGAGGACGGGTGAGCGGATCCGTGCGACCCGCGAGCACCTCGCCTCCGTCCCGCTGGCGCGCCGCGACGACCTCCTCTGGGCCGACAGCATCGCCTTCGGCTCGCCTGCGCGCTATGGCACGATGAGCGCGGAGCTCCGGCGCTTCCTCGACGGAGCGAGGCAGCTCTCGGGCGATCTCGCCGGCAAGGTGGCGTCGGTGTTCTGCTCGCCCTCTCCGGTCGAGGGGGCGCAGCGCGCGGCGCTCCAGGCGATGATCGTCTCCCTCCTCAACCATGGAGTCCTGATCCAGCCCCCCGCCCGCGCCGAGATGGATCCGGCGAGCAGGACAGCGCGGCGCGACGGCCCGACTCGAGCGAGCCCGGACGAGCTCGATCTCACGCCGGCGCGCGCGCTCGGCCGCCGCCTCGCGCTGGTCAAACAACGGACGCGCGGGTAGGCGCGGAGAGCCGGCCGCGCCGCCGGTCTGTGCCGTGACCGCGTCGCCGCGATGAGCCCTGGAGTCCCGGACAACCGCGCAGCAAATCAGCAGGAGCTCACCTGCTCCCCGGCACAATGCGGCGAGCGCAGCCGCGATGCGCTGTTACACCTGCGCTGATACCTCGCTACTGGTCGGAACCGATGGACCTTCAGGCAGGGCCCGATCCCGGGCCGCCGGCGGCCACCTCAACCGTGGACAGGAAGAGAGCGCAGCGAACCATGAGCGCACAGGCTCCGCGCAAGAACTACCACCCTCCGCCGCGGCGCGAAGGCAGGAACAGGTCATCGAGGCGTTCTCCGGCGATGGCCGCGGAGCGGAGCCGCGCCCCGAGCCGCTCGGCCGGCGCGGCGCGGCTCCAGTTCTTCCTCCGCGTGGGCGCCTATTTCAAGGGCGAGTGGGCGCGCCTCGGGGCGCTCTCCTTGCTGGTCTGCGTCTCCATCGCGGTGAGCCTCCTCCAGGTGTGGCCCGTCGCCGTGATCGTCGATCTCATCTCGAGCGGGCCGCGCAACGAGGGCTTCATCCATCGCCTCCTGCTCGCGCCGCTCCCGGACAGCCTGCTCGGCCGCGTGCTCGGGCTCGCGGCGATGACGCTCGTCCTCCGCGTGGCGCAGGAGTGCGTGGGCATGGCCCGCACCCTGCTCAACTTCCGCATCGGCTACGGCGGGCTCACGCGCGTGCGCTGCGACGTGTACCGCAAGCTCCAGGCGCTCCACATCGGCTATCACCGGGCGCAGCCGCAGGGGGACGCCCTCTACCGGCTCAACCAGGACGCCGCCGGGTTCCACGGCATCCTCAACGTGGCCGTCGCGGTGCTGGGGAGCGCGCTGACCCTCGCGGTGATGATCTGCATCATGGCCTCGCGCAGCCTGACGCTCACGCTGATCGCGCTCGCCGTCGTGCCGCCGCTCCTGCTCACGAACGCGCGGTTCGGGCGCGCGCTGCGCACGAAGTGCACCGAGGCGAAGGAGGTCGAGAGCCAGCTCACGACGTCCGTGCAGCGCTCGATGGCGTCGATCGGCCTCGTGCAGGCGTTCGGCCGCGAGGCGGACGAGGAGGCGCGCTTCGACGCGACGCTGCGCAACAGCGTGAAGGCGTGGCTCAGGCTCCACCAGGACGAGCTCCGCCACACGCTCGCCGTGGGGTCGATCCTGGGGCTCGGCATCGCGCTGGTGCTCGGCTACGGCGGCTCCCTCGTCGTCGAGGCCCGGACGGGCGCGGGCGACTCCAGCATGACGCTGGGCGCGCTCACGGCGTTCCTCGGCTACCTGGGCATGCTCTACGACCCGCTCTGCAAGCTGACGGGCGCCGGCGCCGCGGTGCAGGGCGGCGTCGCGGGCGCGCAGCGCGTCTTCGAGGTGCTCGACCGCGATCAGGCGGTGATCGACCACCACGACTCGGCCGCGCTCCCGCCCGAGCCGCGCGTGCTCTCGCTCGACGCGGTCGGGTTCGAGTACCGCCCGGGCCACCCGGTGCTGCGCGGGGTCGACGCGACGATCCGGCCCGGCGAGATGGTCGCGTTCGTGGGCTCGGTCGGCGCCGGCAAGACGACGCTGCTCAGCCTGCTGCCGCGCTTCCACAACCCGACGCACGGCGCGCTGCGGCTCGACGGGATCGACACGCGCGCGGTCCGCGTGGCCGATCTGCGCCGTCACATCGCGCTCGTCCTCCAGGACAGCATCCTCTTGCCGACGACGATCGCGGAGAACATCGCCTACGGCCGCCCCTCCGCGTCCGACGCGGAGATCCGCGAGGCGGCCGAGATGGCGGGGGCAGCGGGCCTCATCGAGGCGCTGCCGGACAGCTACGGCACCCAGATCGCCGACGGCGGGCTGAACCTGTCGGCCGGCCAGCGGCAGCGCATCGCGATCGCGCGCGCGCTGCTGACGGACGCGCCCATCCTGGTGATCGACGAGCCGACCGACGGGCTCGACGCCGAGCACGAGCGGACCCTCGGCGAGTCGCTGCGCGCGCTGAAGGGCCAGCGGACGATCGTCCTCATGAGCCACCGCCTGAGCACGATCGTCGACTGCGATCAGATCTTCGTGATGGAGCGCGGCCGCATCGTCGAGCACGGCGCGCACGAGGAGCTCCTGCGGCGGGGCGGCGTCTACACGAAGATGGCGCGGCGGCAGCACCTGCACACCGGCCACGCCGGCGCGCCGCCGAGGAGCAGCCCGCGCCGCGCCCACCCGATGCCGTCGCCCGACGCGCCGCGGGACGACGACGGCCTGTGGGCCGAGGGCCTGATGGGCTGAGCCGGACGGCGCGGCGGAGACGTGATAGAGCTCCGGCTGCGCGCCCACCGCGCCTCACGCCGGATCGCCATCGATGCTGCGGGCCACGAACATCGACAGCTTGAGCCGCGAGACATTCGACGTCCTCGTCCTCGGCGCCGGGATCAACGGCGCCGTCGCCGCCTCGGCCCTCGCCGCGAAGGGCGCCAGGGTCGCGCTGATCGACCGCGGCGACTTCGCCGGATTCACCAGCCAGGAGTCGTCGAACCTCGCCTGGGGCGGCATCAAGTACATGGAGAGCTTCGAGTTTCCGCTCGTGCGGAAGCTCTGCAAATCGAGGAACCTCCTCCTCAGGAGCTATCCGTCGGCGGTGCAGGAGATCCGGTTCTATACCGCGCACGAGCGGGGCTTCCGCCACGGCCTCTTCAAGCTCTTCCTCGGCGCCTGGCTCTACTGGATCATCGGCAGCTTCTTCACGAAGATCCCCCGCCTGCTCTCCCGCCGGGCGATGGCGCGGGAGGAGCCCATCCTCCACCTGGACGGCTGCGACGGAGGATTCGAGTACTCCGACGCGTACCTCGTCGACAACGACGCGCGGTTCGTCTGGGGCTTCGTCCGCGCCGCGCTCGACCACGGCGCGCGGGCGGCCAACTACGTCGAGTCGCTCGGCGCGCGGCGCGACGGGGACGCGTGGCTCACGCGCGCCCGCGACGTCGTGTCGGGCGAGGAGCTCACGATCCGCTCTCGCGTGCTCGTGAACGCCTGCGGGCCGTTCGTGGACGCGCACAACGGGCTCACGGGCCAGCGGACGAGCCACAGGCACATCTTCTCGAAGGGCATCCACCTGATCGTGGATCGGCTGACCCCGAGCCGGCGGGTGCTGACGTTCTTCGCGGACGACGGCCGGCTGTTCTTCGTGATCCCGATGGGCCGGCGGACGTGCATCGGCACGACCGACACCCGCGTCGAGAGCCCGCGCGCCGCGGTGACGCCCGAGGATCGGCGCTTCGTGCTCTCGAACATCAACAAGCGGCTCGACCTGCCGCGGCCGCTCCGCGAGGCGGACATCATCGCCGAGCGCTGCGGGGTGCGCCCCCTCGCGGTCGAGGACGGCGGCGGCGGCGAGGACTGGCTGCAGCTCTCGCGCAAGCACGCCATCGAGGTGAACCGCGCAGAGGCCCACGTGAGCATCTTCGGCGGCAAGCTCACCGACTGCATCAACGTGGGCGACGAGATCTGCGCCGCCGTGCAGGAGCTCGGCGTCGCGCTGCCCCGCCCGGCGCAGCGCTGGTACGGCGAGCCGGGCGAGGAGGTTCGTCAGGAGTTCTTCCGAAGAGCGCGCCTCCTCGACCTCGACGCGCTGACGCCGCAGAGCTCCTCCGAGGAGCTCAGCGCGCGCCTGTGGCGCCGGTATGGCGCGCAGGCGCTCGAGCTGCTCGAGGAGATCCGGAGCGACCGGAGGATGGCCGAAGCGCTCGTCGAGGGGGCGGAGGACGTGCGGTGCGAGATCGCGTACGCCGCGCGGCGCGAGATGATCGTGAAGCTCGAGGACCTCCTGCGGCGGCGCACGAAGATCGCGCTCCTCGTCCGCCGCGACGAGCTCGCGAGGTCGCCCGGCCTCCGGGAGGCGAGCCGGATCCTGTTCGGGGACGACGCCGACCGGCGTCTTGACGAGTACTTCCAGGACGACGGCGCCCGCCAGCCCGCGGTGGGCGCACGCACGGATTCCACTGCCGGTGCGTGACCAGGTGAAGTGTTCGGGCATCACGTGCCCCATCACTCCACATGTAGGTTGACGAGGCCGAATGGTTCGCGGCAATCGGGGTTGCCAGCGCTTGATTCCGCCGGGCAGGGCGCCGCCACACGCGGGCGCACAACAGGTGAGAGGGCGGCGCGTCCGAGGCGCGACATCGAGCTCAGAGACACGGGCACGTGTCAAGCACGCATCCGAGCACCTTTCGTAAGCGGCCACGCGGGCGCGGGCCGCGCGGGCGCGCTCTGGCCGGCGCAGCGGCCGCCCGGGTGTTGTTCCCCTCTCCAAGATCCACGTTTGGCCACGCTCGTTCGGATCACAGGGTCGCCTCCTAGGGCGCTTGACAGGGAGGGTTAGCCGTCGGCTACGCTGTCTACTACGATGACCAGGAGGGCATGAGGCGGGTGGAAAGAACACGCAGCCGCGCCACGCGGGGAGGTCGGTCGGCGATCGAGCGGGCCTTGAAGCACCTCGCAACTCCAGCGCGGATCGCGCACCGTTGGATGTCGCCTTGTGCGCGGACCAAGGACCCCCTGGCAGCTCCTGCTCGGCCCGGGGCATTTCGCCACATCCTCGAGGTCCTCGCCGCCTGGGCTCGGCTCGTGAGGGCCCGATGCCTGCCTCGCCGGGCCATCCAGCCCCGGCGCGCGCCGGCGGTCCTGCTCACGGCGGCGCTGCTCCTCGGGAGCTGCCTCCTGCTGCTCAGTCCACCGACCACGGCCGGCCCTGATGCCACGCTCTATGTCTATGCCGTGACGCCGCTCCGCGCCCGGGCGCTCGAGCAGAAGATCGAGGACTCGATGCCCGGCGTCGACGTCACGGTGTTTGGCAAGCTGAGCGATTTCAAGACGGCGCTCGAGGCGAGCCCGCCGAGCGCGGCGCTCTCGCCGAGGCCGGTCCTGGCCTCGCTCAATCGGAACGCCGACCTCCAGGGCCTGAAGGCGGGGAGCGACGCGGAACAATACCTCCTGGTCTCGACGAGATCGCTGACCAGGGACATGCTTTTATCCCTCAGGTACGGGATGATCGACCTGGTCGAACGAAAAGCGCTCCCGAAGTTCGTCGCCGGGCTGCTCGGCGTGAGCGACGCGCCCGAGGTCCGGCGCGTCACGAAGATCGAAGATCTGCTGCAGCTGCTCCAGTTTCAAACGGCGGACGCGGTGCTCCTTCCGGAGCGATTCCGCGCCGATTTCGAGTCCAAGAGCAAGATGCACTTCACGATGCTGAGCCTCTCGACGGCCAAGGTCGGGCTCGTGGCCGTCACGTTCCTGAGCGATCGCCAATTTATCGAGGGCGCGATCCGGAAGCTCCCAAGACACGTGCTGGCGGATCTGGGGGTGGACGAATGGAAATGAAGTCAACGCGTCCCCGCTGCCCGCGCTGGCTCTGGCGCACATCCGCCCTCCTGGGCCTCTCGCTGGTCCTGAGCTGCTCGTCCGGCCCGGCCCCCCAGGTCGCCAGCGATCCGGCGCCGCTGTCCGAGGCGCCGCCTCCGAACGGGAAGCCCGTCATCTCCATCATCGCTCCCTCGGACTCGCAGCTCGACGACATGCTGAAGTCGCTCCGCGTCGAGCTCTCCGATGAATACCGCGTCACCATCTCCCCGCTGCGCGTCGAGGAGTCGAGCCCCGAGATCGTGGGGCGGATCGTCGCGCGAGATCGCCCGCGGGCGGTGGTGCTGGTCAACAACTCGACCGTGCTCCTGTATCGCAACTGGGCACGCAGCACCCCGACGCCGCCGGTCGCGCTGATCCTGATGGCGTCCTTCGCGGAGGAGCTCCAGCGCACCGTCCCCAACTCGGTGGCGATCTCGTACGAGGTGCCGGCGGTCACGGCCATGGTGGGCCTGCGCACGCTGGGGCTCGACGTCCGCCGGGTAGGCGTCGTGTACCGTCAGGGGTTCGCCAGCCACATCGCCCGGCAAGAGACCCTCATGCAGGTGGAGAAGCTGACCTTCGTGAGGCAAGAGCTCTCGAACAAGCCACGTGTCCAGGACCTCCGCGCCGCGCTGGTACGCCTCCAGCGCGCCGAGGTTGACGCGATCTGGCTGCCAAACGACAATGGCCTGCTGAGCCCGACGTTCTTGACCCACGTCTGGCTCCCGTACGTGGATCGGCTCGGCGCGCCGGTGGTCGTGGCCGTGCGCTCGCTCGTGAACGAGCACGCGGAGTTCGGGACGTTCGCGGCCATCCCCGACACGCAAGCGCTCACGGTGCAGGCGGCCGATTTCCTCTACGAGCTCGCGGACGCGGACTGGAAGCTCCGGGCGTCGGATGTTCGGCTGCCCATCTCCGTGAAGCGCCTGGTCGACGTGCGGCTCGCGCGGCGCTTCGGCCTCGATTCAGGCCAGTTCGGACAGGTCGATTTTCTCATCGGGCGGTGAACGGGTGTCGGGGAGGACTGGAGACGCCATGCAGTTGCCTTTTCAACCGGAACCAGGGCCCCGAAGCGGCGGGGCGGCTCGCGCGCTGGAGCGCCCGGGCCCGGGCTCGCCCCCCTCGTTACGAGGGGAGCATCGCGCACGTGGCCGGCGGTCCTGGAGGGCGCTCCCATGATCCGGGTGCTCGTGATTGACGACGACGAGATCGCCCGCGAGGCGATGTGCGCCGTCCTGGTCAGGGCTGGCTTCTGCGTCTTCGAGCTGGCCACGCCCATCGGCGCGACGTCGGTGATCAAGCGAGACGGCATCACCGTGGTCGCGCTCGACATCAACATGCCGACCATCAACGGCGACAAGCTGGCCAAGCTGCTCCGGGAGAACGCGCAGCTCGCGAACCTCGGGATCGTCCTTGTCTCCGGCTGCGAGGTCGAGCAGCTGAGCGCGCTCGGCCAGAAGGTCGGCGCCGACGGCATCGTCTCGAAGGCCAGGCTGCACGCCGACCTGGCGCCGGCGGTCGAGCGCGCGGCGGCCGCGCGCGCCGCGAAGACCGGCCCGCCCTCGTCCGCGGCGTCCGCATCCGCGACGCCTGTCCCCTCGAGCCCCCCGTCCTCGTCATGGCGCTCGCGTTGAACGATGCCTAGCCCGAACGCCCACGGCTCGCTCCGTATCAAGCTGCTGCGCCTGATCCTGGGCGCGCTGCTGCTCCTCGGCGGCACAACGCTCCTCTCGAGCGGCGCCCTCATCTATTCCACGGATCGCGAGGTCCAGGCCAAGCGCGAGCAGGAGCTCCTGGGCGGCCTCGAAGAGAAGGCGCGCCTGCTCGGCTTCAACCAGGCGCTGGCGCTGCGCAGCCTGGTGGCGGACAACCTCTTCGGGGACGTCAAGGCGCTCATTTTTCAGACCGTCTCGGAGAACAGCGACATCGCCTATGGCCTGTTCCTCGACTCGGAGAACCGGGTCTGGGCGGCGAGCGGGCTGACCCTGGCGAACCAGGCGAAGGACGCGCCGGGCCTCACCGCGAAGGACCTGCAGGCCCTCGGCATCAGCACGGAGCACCAGCCCCGGGCGGCGCTGACGCGGCGGGCGCATCCCCTGGGCGGCGGCGACGTCCTGGAGGTCACGGCGCCGGTCGTCTCGGAGGGGACCCACGCCGGGACCGTGATCTACGGCATCAGCACGAGGCACGTCGCCGAGCGGCTGGCTCAGGCCCGCGACCTCGCCGCGAGCCGGCTCGCGACCACGCTCGGGCTGATCGGGGCGCTGATCCTCGGCAGCATCGCGGCCAGCTACTTCCTCGTCAAGCGGGTGGCGGTCCACATCACCGAGCCGCTGTTCGCGCTGCGCTCCGCGGCGGGGGCCATCGCCACCGGGCTCCGCTCGAACGGGCCGCTCGCCGAGTCGACCGGCGTGGCGCGGAAGAAGTGGGAGCGCGTGCAGATCGCGAGCGGCGATGAGCTCGAGCTGCTCGGCGCGGCGTTCAACAGCATGGTCGAGGCGAACGAGCAGGCGTTCGAGGAGCTGCGCGTCAAGACCGAGCAGGCCCTCGAGGCGTCCCGGCTGAAGAGCGAGTTCCTCGCCAACATGAGCCATGAGATCCGGACGCCCATGAACGGGATCCTCGGCGTCATCCGGCTCATGCAGAACCAGGCGCTCGAAGGCAAGATGCGGCGATACGTGGAGACCGTCGACGCGTCCGCGAACACGCTGATGGCGATCATCAACGACGTCCTCGACTTCTCGAAGCTCGAGGCCGGCAAGTACGTGGCGCAGCACGTCTCCTACGATCTGCGCCTCGTCATCCAGGAGGTCGCCGAGCTGATGGCGAGCCAGGCGCACGAGAAGGGGCTCGAGCTCGTGTACCGCGTCGAGCGCCGCGTCCCCACCGGCGTCGTGGGCGACCCGGACCGGTTTCGCCAGGTGCTCACCAACCTGGTCGGCAACGCGATCAAGTTCACCGAGCGCGGAGAGGTGCTGATCGACGCCTCCACGCCTCCCACGCCTCCGCAGGACAAGACCTCGGCGCTGGTCAAGCTCGCCGTCGTGGACACCGGCCCCGGCATCGCCCTCGACGACCAGAAGAAGCTCTTCTCCGCCTTCACGCAGGTGGACGGCTCGCTGGTCCGCAAGCACGGCGGCACCGGCCTGGGGCTGGCGATCAGCAAGCACCTGGCGGAGGCCATGGGCGGCGAGGTCGGCCTCGAGAGCACGCCGGGACAGGGCAGCCGGTTCTGGTTCACGCTCAAGGTCGGGGTCACGTCCGGGGGCGAGCAGATCCGGTCTGCCGAGTGGGCGAGCGGACGCCGCGCGCTCGTGGTGGAGATGAGCAAGAGCTGGCGCGACGTCGTCGTGGAGCACCTCGTGGCCTGGGGCTTCGACGCCCAGTCCACGACCTCCGGGAGAGACGCCATCAACCTGCTGGAGCTCGGGCTGCTCGAGAAGCGGCCGTTCAGCGCCGCCGTGGTCGGCGTTCAGATGCAGGATCTCGGCCTCGAGGAGTTCGTCCGGACCATCCAGTCGGTGCCGGCGTTGCGCAGCTTGCCCGTCGTGGCGCTCTACCACATGGGGTCGAGCGTGGCGCTGAGCGGGCTCGACTCGAGCCTGGTCACGCAGCTCCCCAAGCCGCTCCGCGTGTCCGAGCTTTACAACACGCTGCAGAGCGCGCTCACCGGCGCCGCGGCCGCGCCCGTCAGCAAGCCCGGCGTGGAGCCGGGCCGGATCGCGAGCAAGCTGCCCGTGCTGGTCGTCGATGACAACGAGATCAACCGTTACGTGGCGATGGAGCAGGTGGAGCAGCTGGGCCTGCGCGTGGAGACCGCCAGCAACGGCCTGGAGGCGCTCGAGTGCGTCAAGCGAAAGCAGTATGTCGCCGTCCTGATGGACTGCCAGATGCCGGTCATGGACGGATACACCGCCACCCAGATGATCCGTGAGTGGGAGAGCGGGACGGGTCGCCACACGGTGATCATCGCGCTGACCGCGCACGCGCTGGTCGGCGAGCGGGACCGGGTGCTCGCTGCCGGGATGGACGACTACCTGGCCAAGCCGGTGCGGCCCCAGTCGCTGCAGAAGACCTTGTGGCGGCACGTGATCCTGAGCCGGGACGAGCCGGAGCTGACCACCACGCTCCCCGGCGCCGACAAGGCTCCATCGGTCCTGCCCGTGCTCGACCCCGAGGTCCCGCGCTCGCGGAAGCTGATCCAGCTCGTCCTGAAGAACGTGCCGGGGCAGCTCGACGGCCTGGAGGCGGCCTTCCTGGAGGCCATGACGAAAGAGGTGATGGCGAGCGCGCACAAGCTGAAAGGCAGCATGCTGTCGATCGGCGCGTCGCGCGTCGCCGCGCTGGCGGAGAAGATGCAGCTCGCCGCCAGCCAGGGCAATCTGCCACGGAAGGGCGACCTGGCGCGGTTACGGCAGGAGTTCGATTCCGTCAGCGCCGCCCTGACGGAGGAGCTCGCCGCGACCGCCGAGGCGACCTGACGATTGCGCCGTTCTCACCATGGCCGAAGGCTCAGAACGAACCGTACCCGCATGACCCTTGCCTCGCTCGATACAAAGTGGATTGTCGCCCTCGCGATCGCCGCGATGCCAGGCGTCGCGTGGGCGCAGCCGGCGGCCGCGCCAGCGCCGGGAGCGCCGAAGGCCACGGGGAAAGAGCAACGGAATGACGCGCTCGAGGGCGTCGATCTGCTGCGGTTGCTCGCCGTCGAGGTCTCCACGGCCACCAAGACGCGGGAGACCCTGGACGACGCGCCTGCCATCGTGACGGCGATCACCGCGGAGGAGATCCGGCGCTGGGGCTACAAGAGCGTCGGCGAGGCGCTCCAGCACGTCGTCGGGTTCTACCTGGTGGACGACCACATCCTGCCGAACGCCGGCGTGCAGGGGATGACGGGCGGGCTCGGGGCGGAGAGCGGCGGAATCAAGGTGATGATCGACGGCCGCTCGGTCGCGTTCCGCACCACCAGCGGCAACTGGCTGGGAACGGAGCTGATCCCGCTGTCGGCCATCAAGCAGATCGAGGTCGTGCGCGGCCCGGCGTCGGCGCTCTACGGTGCGGACGCGTTCCTCGGCGTCGTCAACATCATCACCCTGTCGCCGGAGGACATCCCCTTCGCCGACGGCACGGTGCACGCCGGCGTGACGAAGGACCACCCGAGCGGCCGCCTCGACGTGATCGGAGGATGGAGCGATGGCCGCTTCGACATGATGTTGATGGCCGCGGGGGAGCTCGACGATCGAAGTGGTCTGGAGATGCCCCGCCAGTCTCCGGCCCCCCGCGTCCCGGCGTACAATGCGGGGCGCGTGGACGCCCAGAACCTCGAGCGGCTGTCGGGGGTCATCGGCTCGCGCATCGCGTTCCGCGATCCAGACCGCGGCCACCACCTCGTGCTCAGCGGCACCTGGTCCGGCTTCCGGCGCGGCGGCGATTTCGCGCAATGGGCGCAGCTCACCGGCGGAACGGACGCCTTCGGGCGGCCTGCCGGCACCGTGATCAGCCTGCATCAACGTCGCCTGGCGGTCGATGGGCTGCTCCAGCTGAACCGAGAGCTCGCGCTCGCCGTGCAGGGCACGTACTTCCAGGGCGGCGTCCTCCCGGGGGACCGCGTGGATGTCGCCGGCGGCTGGTACTACATCGAACGGCGCATGGCCTATCGCGGCGTGGACGCGAACGTCGAGCTCCGGTGGGTCCCGTGGGACCGGTTCAACGTGATCTTGAACCTGGAGTCCGTCTATGACGACGAGGACCTGCCGTCCTTCCGCCGGGTCAGCAAGATCACGGGCGAGGCGTTTGGCTCGCCGGAGCGGGAGCAGCTCTCGGTCGAGCTTGTCGACGTCGGGGCGCTGCTCAGCGCCAACCTCAAGGTGCTGGATCCCTGGCTGAAGCTGACGGGGGGCTTCCGCTACGATCACCACAGCAAGTACGGCAATCAGCTGACCGGTCGCTTCGGGGCGACCTCGCACCTGGGCAAGACGGTCGTGGCCAAGCTGCTGTACGGCAGCGCCTTCAAGGCGCCGTCCCCGTATCTGCTCTATGCCGAGCCCCTCGTCCCGGGCGACGTGATCGGGAACGTGGACATCAGGCCTCAATTCATCCACACCGTGGACGCCGAGGTGACATGGAGGCCGGTCGCCTGGGCCTCGGCGAGCACCGGGGTGTCCTACAGCCGATTGAACGACAAGGCAGAGTTCGTCCCGCGGGGCATCAATCAGACGGCCGAGAACGTCGCCAGCCAGACGTCCCTGATCTGGGCGACGCGCGCCGAGCTGCGGCACGGCGACGCGCTCGGCGGTTACGGGTCGTTCGAGACCGTCCACTCGACCCGGGACTCCGGCCAGGTGGGCTACCAGGCGGAGCTCGTCGGTCCGGCGATGGTCGCCTACCCGAGCTGGATCGCCCGGGTCGGGGCCTACGTGAAGCTGCCGTCGCCGAGCTCCGTTCCGCTGGAGCTCTCGACGCAAGGGATCGTCGTCGGGCCGCGGCGCGCCGCGGACGCGAGCATCCTGGAGAACGGCGGCAGCTTCGACCTGCCGCCGTATCTCGGGTGGAACGCCAGCCTTGTGGCGCGCAACCTGTGGGTCGTCCCGGGTCACGAGACGACCGTGGCGTTGCGCGCCAAGAACCTCCTTGGCGCCACCGGGCCGGACCCCGGGTTCTCGGGCTTCGAGTACCCGCTCTCGCCGCGCGAGCTGTTCCTCGAGCTACGGCACCGCTACTGATTCGCGCCGATCGAGTCGAGGAAGGCGTTGTAGTCGTCGACCTTGTTCCCCGGGACGACGTCGAGACCGAGGTCGAACCGGCCGCCCTTGAGCAGCTGCGGCGCGAGGATCGCCTGGGTCGCTTCGAGGCCGATGGTCTTGATGCCGTAGAGGATGTAGGGCACGAGGTACCCCTCGTAGTACTGCCGCTGGACGTGCGTGGCCCGGATGCGCCCCTGGCGCATGAATTCGACGGTCTTCGGATCGAAGTCGAAGGCGACGACGGGGAGGTCCAGCCTGTCCGCGGCCTCGGCGGCCAGCGCGCACCAGTACGAGACGGAGAACAGGCCCATCAATCCCACGACGGGCGGCTCCGCTGTCTCGATCTGGGTCTTCATCCATTCGACGTCATCGGCCTCGCCCTCGTATACCCAGGTGACTTGACGCACCAGGACCGTGTAACCAGCTTTCTCGAGCACACCCTGGGCACCCTGCGTCCGCTGCAGCCCGTCGACCCACGTCGGGTCGAGGCTGCCGTGGATGACCACCGTCCCCGGCCCCGGGGGCAGCAACGCGCTCAGGGTTTTCCCTGCGGTGATTCCGGCTGGCTCACCGATGGTTCCGACATAGATCGAACGCGCCGAGGTCGCCAGGTCTGTGTCGAGCGTCACCACGGGGATCCCCTCGGCGACGGCCTTGTCGATGGCGGCCGCGTTGCCGTCGCCGAAGGGCGAGATGCCGAGCCCTTCGGCGCCCTCCATGACCGTCTGTTCGATCTGCCGGCTCTGGAGCTCCATCTTCTTCTGCTGATCGTCCGTATCAGCAAAGGACCCGACCACGTTGCCCGTGACCCCGAGCTCGCCCATGGCTCGGTTCGCCCCCGTGGCGATCGGCGCAAAGAACCCGCCGAGGGTCTTCAACACCACCGTCATCTGCATCGGCTCGATCGAACCCTTGTTGATCTCGGCGACGAGGTTGTCGATCGTCTCCTCGAGCTCCACCGGGGTGAACTCGTTCTGGGGAGTCGGCGCTCGCTTGATGGGCGCGGCCTCCTCGCCCTGGCCAATGGTGTCGTCCGCTCCGCATGCCGCCGCCATCAGCGTGAGCCCGAAGGCCGCCATCCAGCGTCTTCGAATCATCTTCATGAGACCCCCT
>JAICEP010000039.1 GCA_025924095.1 Sorangium sp. | reverse complement strand
GCCTCGAACATCTCCCGGCAGAAGGGGCAGGCGTAAAGCCCGGTCATCGCGGCGGGAGGTATAGCGCACCGCGGCCGAGCGCGCGTCGAGCGGCGCGCGTGGGGCTGGGGTCCGCATTCCGGGGTTCCACCTGGGCGGGGCTTAGCTCATAGTTGCGCCTCATGGGCAAGCGTGATCGGCTCTCGGGCGATGAGATCGCCGGGTTCGTCGCTGCTCACCCGGGCTGGGCGCAGGCGGGCGAGCGGATTGAGCGGAGTTACTCGTTTCCGGATTACGGGGCCAGCGTGGGCTTCGTGATGCGGGTCGCCCTCCTGGCTGAGCGGCGCGACCATCACCCCGACATCGAGCTGTCGTGGGGCAAGGTGCGGGTCGCGTGGTCCACGCATGACGCTGGCGGTCTGACGGCGCTCGACCTAGAGCTGGCCGAGCTGACCGACCGTCTGAGCGCGGGCTGACTCCGCGCGTGGGCAAGGTGCTGGGGATGCTCCCGAGCGAGCTGCTGCAACGTCTGGATCTGGGGCTGGAGGGGGATCTGCCGCACCTCGAGGAGGCGCTGACGCACCCGAGCTTCTCGAACGAGCAGCGAGGCGGCCGGCGCGTGGACAACCAGCGCCTCGAGTTCCTGGGGGACGCCGTGCTCGGGCTCTGCGTGACGGAGCTCTTGATGGAGCGATTTCCAGGCGCGCGGGAGGGGGAGCTCTCGATGATGCGCTCGGCGCTCGTCAACACGGACGCGCTCGCGGCGTGGGCGCGAGGGATCGAGCTCGGCGCGGCGCTCCGGGTCGGACGCGGCGCTGAGGTCGCCGGGGAGCGCGACCAGACGAACGTGCTCGCCGACGCCGCCGAGGCGCTCGTCGCGGCCCTGTACCTCGATCGCGGCTTCGAGAGCGCGCGCGCGCTGAGCCGGAAGATCGTCGCGAGCCCGCTCGCCCAGCTCGCGAGCGGCAGCATGCTCGGGCGCGACGCGAAGAGCGAGCTGCAGGAGCGCGTGCAGGCGCGCGGCGCGGCGTCGCCGCGCTACCGGCTGATGGGCACGGAGGGGCCGGACCATGACCGCGCGTTCCTCGTCGCCGTGGAGGTCGATGGCAGGGTCATCGGCACCGGCCGGGGCCGGTCGAAGAAGCTCGCGGAGCAGGCGGCCGCGCGCGCCGCGCTCGTGGCGTGCGCGGCGCCGGAGCCCGCGACCGCATCCGATGAACGGGCGCCCGCCGAGGCGCTGCATGGCACGCCCGAGGGCAGGGGTGCTCCGCCTGCCGGCGGGGTATCCTCCGAGCAATCCGTGAACGACCGAGGACCCAGTCGATGATCCGTCACCTGTTTCTTGCCTTCACCTTCGCGCTCTGCTCGCTCTTCGTCGCGCTGCCGGCCTGGGCCGGGAGCTACCTGGACAGGGCGAGCCTGCTCCTCGCCGAGGCGCGCAGGGAAGGCGACATGCTGTTGCCGCGCACCCATGACAAGGAGCTCATCATGGTGGTGCACGCGCTCGCCGAGGCGCGCGCCCGGGTGGCGAGCAAGATGGAGTGCCCTGCCTCCGTCTCCAGGGCGCACCCGCATCTCCTGCTCGTGCTCGAGAACAGCGAGCGCGCGGCCGACGCGGCCGCTCAGGGCAACTTCAAGAAGTTCATGGAACACCTGACCGTGGCGCGGAACGAGGACCGAGCGTTCCGGGCGCTCCTCGCCGAGCTCGGCTATGCGCTGCCCGATCTGAGCTCGAAGCGCTGAGGCGGTGGAGCTCCGCCCGCGGGCCCTCGGCCCGCGCCGGTCGAGGCGGGCCTCGCCGGGGGCGCGGCGCCGCGCCGGGAGCGCCTGCCAGGCGTCCCGGCGGTGCGCGCCTCAGAACACGGCGCCGAGATCGAGCGCCAGGGTCCACTGCGACGCGAGCCCGGCGAACTTGTTCTCGCCGTTGATCTCGTGGGTCGAACCCTGGTTCGCGTCCTCGGGGCTCATGACGTCGGTGATGAAGTGGGCGCCGAGCTTGACCATCTGGAACCGCAGCTGCGCGCCGAAATGGAGCCGGTGGCGCGTCATGCGCACGGCGTCGAACACGACGGTGTTGTTGAAGTCGGCCTGGGAGCCGCCGTTGCAAACCGGCTGGCCGTCGTGGGGGAGCGTTTCGCCGTCCTGTCCCTGCACGGGGTTCGCGGGCGAATTCAGCCCGCCGAAGTTGCAGTAGTTCACGGCGTCGGTGTTCGGGGTGAGATCGATCAGCCCCGAGTCGCCGAAGATGTGGATCCACTGGTAGCCCGCGTACGGGGTGACGACCACCGTGCCGCCGATCGGCAGAGGCTTCGAGATCTGCGCGTCGAAGCCGGCGACCGTCAGCTGGAACTCCTCGGTCCCGGTGACCGTCCGGACGCTGCCGCCGACGGCGAACTCCGGGAAGATCGCGGGGATCCCTCGGCGGAACCCCTCGAACAGCGCCCAGCGCACGTCGGCGCCCCCGCTCACGATGCTTGTGTTGGCCAGGAATCCGACCGCACCGGTCAGCTCGAGCCCGAACGGAAAGCCCTTGCGTACCTTGAGGGAGTAGTGCTGCAGGAAGGAGTCGGGGCTCCGGTTCTCGATCGAGAAGTTCCCGCTCGACGGATCCTGCGGTCCCTGCGTGCCGCGCTTCCAGTAGTCCGCGTCGCTGTCAATCTTTGTGTAGTCGGCCTCGACGCCGATCTCGAAGCCGCCGTAGCCCGTGGTCCGCGCCGAGTGCATCGCCGACGGCGCCACCGCGAAGCCGTACTGTGCGATGAGCTTCGCGAACGCCGCGTCGTCGGTCTGGCAGCGCTGATAGCGCGACGCCGGGTTGTAGTAGACGCCATGGTCCGGCCCCACGAGGCGGCAGGGGACGGCCGCGGCGGCGCCCTGAGCCGGGTCGCGCACGAGCCGCGCGAGCGCCGGGTCCATGGAGTCTGCGGCGGCCAGCGAGGACGACGCGACCCCTGCGAGGGTAATAGCCGAGGCGATCCAGCACGATGCGCGCATTCCGTGTCTCCGAGGCGGGAGGCTACGTGTCCGCTCCTACAGCCGTCAAGCGAACAGAGGCACCTCGGCCGGTTCCGATCGCGTTTTGCGCGCTGCCGCGTGGGCCGGCACCCGATCGGGCGGCGGTGGCGAGCCAGGTCGCAGGCGCGATCCCCCGCTCGGGGGTTGCGGCGCGCGGGCGCGTCGCGGAAAGAGAGGACGTGCTCAATGATGGTCGCCCCAGGCTCCGCGCGGCGCCGCTCGATCCGCCGTTCCGGATCGTGCTGGTGGAGCCGGAGATCCCGCAGAACACAGGCAACATCGCGCGGCTCGCGGCTGCGACGCAGAGCCCCTTGCACCTGCTCGGGAGGCTGGGGTTCCGCATCGACGAGCGGAGCGTCCGCCGCGCGGGGCTCGATTACTGGCATCTGGTGACGCTCGAGCAGCACCTTGACATCGCCCACTTCCGCCACCGGCACCCGAACGCGCGGCTGCGCCTGTTCAGCGCGGTGGCGCAACGGAGCTACCTCGACGCGGACTTCCGACCGGGCGACGCCCTCGTCTTCGGCAAGGAGAGCGTGGGCCTCGACCCCGACCTCCTCGCCCGCATGCCCGACGACGTGTTCGGCATCCCCACGCTGGGCCCCGTGCGCTCTCTCAACCTGGCCAACGCGGTGGCCATCGTCCTCTACGAGGCGCTCCGTCAGGTGGGCGCGCTCGCGGGCGCCGCGCCGGGGTGAGCGCGTGATCCGCGACGAGATCGCGCCGGAGGTGACGCCCGCGCGCGGTGGATCCCGGCGCCCGCGCGCGGTGGACGGCGGCCGGGCGTCGTTCTAAGGGACGGGGACATGAACATGCACCGGCAGCGCGCGCGGCACGACGGCGGACGGGCTGCCGCGCGCTTCGGACGGGTCGGCGTGGCCGTCGCGCTCTCGGTCGCGGCGCTCGCCTCCGCCGGATGCACCAGGCGGCCTCCGAACGGCACGCCCGACGGCGCCGTCCGGGAGCTCGTCGCGCGCCTGCGGCAGCTGCATGGCGACCCGGCGGACGCCAAGGCCGCCTTCGAGCTCCTGTCCCGGCGCGCTCGGGACAACCTGGCCGCGCGCGCACAGCGCTACAGCGCGGCGACCGGCAAGGCGATCGCGCCCGAGGCGATGATCACGCCGTCCCGCTTCGTCCTGCGCTTCGAGCCGCAGCGGTACGTCGCCCAGATCGCCGGCGCCCATGCCCTGGTGGACGTCGCCGGCCTGCTCCCAGGCGAGCGCGTCCAGGTGCCTTGCGTCTACGAGGACGCAGGGTGGCGCGTCGATCTTGCGCTGCCATCGCTCCCTCCCGTCCAGAAGCGGCCAGGCAGCGATCTCTGAGCGCGCCCGTTCCGCCACCGGCGGTGCGGACCGAGGCGCGACGCGTTCCGAGCCCTCTGGATGGGATCTCGGGCCCACAAAAGCCCGGAGGCCGGCAGTGCCGGCCTCCATCGGCAGCGGCCGCAGGGCCGCTAGCCATGAGGTAACGCCTCAGTTGGCGAGAAAGATCGCCTCGATCTCGGTCTTCACCTGCTCTTCCGTCTGGCCCCGGGCGATCGCGATCTCCTTGACGATCAGCGTCCGGGCGGTGTCGAGCATGCGGCGCTCACCGAACGAGAGTTGCTTGTCCGTCTTCAGGCGGTAGAGGTCGCGGAGCACCTCCGCGACGTCGTAAATCGAGCCCGTCTTGATCTTGTCCATGAAACCGCGGTAGCGGCGGTTCCAGGTCTGGTTGTCGAACGCGATGGTGCGCTCGCGGAGGATGTCGAAGATTTCCCGGATTTCCTGTTCAGAAATGACCTGGCGAAGGCCGACCGCGCTCGCGTTGCTGACTGGAACCATGATCTTTCGATCCGTGTCCAGGATGCGGAGAACGTAGAATCGCTGGCGATTCCCGGCGATGTCCTTCTCCTCGATGTTGACCACCTCGGCAACGCCTTGGGCCGGGTAGACGGCTTTGTCGCCCACCTTGAACTGGATCTCCGAACGAGCCTGCATATCGTCTCCTTTGCCTTCCACCCCGCCGTCTCTTTATTTTCTCGTCTGCCTCCCGAAATTCTCTTCGGGACGCGTACGTTGAACATGCGGTTGAACCTGGACCCGCAGAACCGACACACACCGTCGCGCATTCCTAGAAAAGAGCCATGAGCCGTCTCTCGAGACCGCTGTGCGAGAAACTGAAGCGAGAGCACCACCGCCATGACCCGCGAGGGGCCGGTGCTCCGGCGTGCACAGTGGAATCTTGAGCGGCGGCGGTAGAAGCGGACGGTTCCGGGCGGAAGGGATTGAGGTTGGGGGAACGGCCCTCTTGAGAAAGGGCCGGTTTGCGCCAGGCGCGCGCACTCTAGTGAGCCGGCCCAGATACGTCAACGAAAATCCCCGTGGTGGGCCCATCGTGGCGTGATCGCTCTGGTTTTTCTTTGGGGATCGGACGGGGCCACAGTGTGTACCGATGGGGCATCCGCGTGGATGCACGCTGGCTGACGCCGCCTAGCTTAGGGCAGAGCGGGCCTCTCCGGGAGAGGCGGCAGACCTGACCTGGGTGAGATGGGTCGAAAATGTGGCGGACACAACGGCGCGTGGCGTCATATCTGTCCGTCCGGGCTTCAAGTGAGCCAGAGGACTCAGACGGTGCAGAGCCGCTCGGCCAATCCCCAGCGGACGCCGCGATCCGAGGCGATGAGCTCGACGGGCGCTCCGGCGAGCCGCGAGGCCCACGCGAGGATCTCCTCGATGAGCACGCTGCCCGCCACGATGACGTCGGCGCGCGCCGGATCCAGGGCGGGCAGCTGCCTGCGCTCGGCGAGCGGCAGCGAGGCGAGGCGGGACGTGATGGCCACGACCTCCGCCCCGGATACCCGCGCGCCGTGCACGCGAGCGCCGTCGTAGGGGACGACGTCGCGCACGAGCGCAGCGAGGGTCGTCACCGTCCCCGCCACGCCGACCAGGGTGGGCGCGGCGAGCAGAGTCACGGCGGGGACCGTCGCCAGGGCGGCCCGGGCGTCCGCGCGGACGGCCTCGAGTTCCTCGCCGGCCGGCGGATCCGCCCGGATGTGACGCTCGGTCAGCCGGACGCTCCCGATGTCGAGGCTCACCGCCCCCTCCACCGCCCCGCCGGCGCTGCCGACGATGATCTCGGTGCTGCCGCCGCCCACGTCGAACACGATCCTGGGACCCTGGGCCGGCAGGTCGAGCCCCGTCAGCGCGCCGGCGTACGTGAGCTCCGCCTCCTCCGGCCCAGAGATGACGCGCGGCGCGACGCCGATGAGCCCGCGGGCGCGGGCGATGAACTCCTCCCCGCCGGCGGCGTCGCGCATCGCGCTGGTCCCGACGGCGTCCACGCGCTCGACCCCCAGCGAGCTCAGCTCCTCGCCGTACCGGGCGAGGCAAGCGAGCGTCCGCTCCACGGCCTCGGGCGCGAGCGCGCGCGCCGCGTCGACCCCCTGGCCGAGCCGGGTGATGGTCGCGCGCTCGACGAGCGCGACGAGCTCACCCCCGCGGCGCTCGGCGATGAGCAGGAGGACCGAGTTGGTCCCGATGTCGATGGCCGCGACGCTCATCCGCAAGGCCTCACTGGGTGAGCGTCTTCAGGTCGAGCATCTCCTCGACGTTCGGCAGCACCACGAGCTCGCAGCGCCGGTTGGCCTGCTTGTTCTCCGGGGTGTCGTTGGCCTTCACCGGGTCGGTGTCGCCGTAGCCCGAGGCGCTCCACCGCTCGGGCTTGAGCCCGCCGCCGCCCTTGTCCTGGGGCTGGAGCAGGAACGCCAGCACCTCGCGGGCGCGCATGACGCTGAGCCCCCAGTTGTCCTTGAAGCGGCCGCCGGCGAGCGGCGCGTTGTCCGTGTGCCCGGCGACCTGGAACGAGCGCGTCGACAGCCCGGCGTCGTTGCGGATGACCTCGGCCACCTTGAGCAGGATGTCGTGGCCCTCCTTCTTCAGCGTCTCGCGGCCCGAGTCGAAGAGGACGTCGCCGGGCAGCTGGATGACCATCCGGTTGTTGCGGACGGTCACGTTGAGCCCGAGCTTCGTGAGGGCCTGGAGCTTGTCCCGCAGGACCTCGAAGCGCTTCTTGATGTCCTCGAGCTGCTGGGCGCGGCGGCGGAAGTCCTCGAGCGCCCGGGCCTGCTGCTCGAGGTTCGCGTTCAGGTTGGAGATGTCGACGCCCGCGGCCTTGAGCTGGGACTTGAGCTGCTCGATCCGGGCCGCCGCCTCGTCGATCTCGCTCTTGGCTTTCTTGTTCTGCGCCTGCTCGGCGCTCAGCTGGGTCTTCAGGCCCTCGATCTCACGGACCTTCGCCTGCATCTCCTCCTCCGAGTAGCCGCATCCGAGCGCCCCCGAGCCGGCGAGGAGCGTTGCGCCCAGGAGCACCCACGACGTCGAGCGACGAACCAACATACCTTTCCTCCTAGAGCCGCGCGGCGCTCGGCCATGAGGGGCGCCGCGCAGGCGGCGCGACCGTAGCGAGGCGAATGGCGCCGCACAAGGCTCTCTAGAGCCTGCGCAACGCTGGTGCTCCGTGCGACCATGAGCGCTCCGGCGCCGCTCGCCGCGCCGTGCGGGCGCGCGATCGCCGGGAAGGAGCGCGGAGGGCCAAAACAGACGTTTTAGATATTGTCAACGAAAATCTGTTGTCCAGTGCGGTCTGGTTGTTTTCACCACGGCCTGATCCGGCGTTTACCCTCGCAACGCTTGCGGACCAGTTTGCCTGGAACACACGGGATACATCGGTTTAGGCCCTGCAAGATTTTCCTTGACCATCACCATGCGTGGCAATATACGTCGTGCAACATCTGTTGCCTCGGTGAGTAAATTGTAGCGGCGACGACGTTGGGCGATGTCCGCCGTGCCGGGGCGAATGCAGGAGGATTTCCAATGGCTGCTAAGAAGACCGCGAAGAAGCCTGCGAAGAAGGTGACGAAGTCGGCCAAGAAGCCGGCCGCCGCGAAGGCCGGGAAGGTCGCGAAGAAGCCGGCGCGGAAGGCAGCGAAGAAGGCCGCCCCGAAGCGCGCCGCCGCCAAGAAGACCCCGAAGCGCGCGGCTGCCAAGAAGCCCGCCGCGAAGAAGGCCGCTCCGAAGCGCAAGGCGAAGGCCGCCGGCAAGCGCGCGGCTGCTCCGAAGAAGGCGGCCGCGCCCCGAGGCGGACGCGCCGCTGCCAAGCGAGCGCCGGCCAAGGGCGCGAGCACCCGTGGCACGCGCAAGAGCACGCCGGCGCCGGCTCCCGCGAGCGCCGGGCCGTCCGACGAGTCGGAATAAGGCGCAGAAGGCGCGCCTCGCGTTTCTCAACAGCTCGAGGCGCCGCGCGCGGGCCCACCGGCCGCGACGAGACAATCCGTCTTATAAAATGTTCGGGGGGTGAGGACGCCGCGGAGCCGGCGTCCGAGCCAGGCTGTCGGGCGCGTGGTGGGGACGATGTCCCCGCGATGCACCGCCGCCCGTGATCGCGGCGACCGGCATCGGCGCGGCGAGCGCAGCTCGCTGCCCACCGCTCGGCGCGGAGCTGGACCGGCGTGCAACGCGCGCGTGGTCCCGCCCGGCGCGGATTGCGGCGAGGCCTTCATGTGCCGCGGGCGGCGGTCGAGCTCCCGGTGATCGAGCGGCGGCGCGGCGCCGCCAGATGCGCTCGGCGCGCGCTCAGGTGCGCTCGCCGAGGTAGAGCCGGAGCGCGCGCGTGGCGCCCTTGCGATCGAACGGGACGCCGGCGAGATCCTCGCGCTTCGAGATCTGCTCGAAGAGCTTCATCAGGAACTCGAAGAACGCCTCGCACTCGCGGATGGCGGCGTCGAGCCGCTGGGGATCGAGCAGGTCGCTCTCCTCGAGCGCCGTCATCGCCGAGATGAACGCGTCGACGCGGGGATAGTCGCCCACCCTGAGCAGCGGGTAGCCCATCGCCCGGAAGTACGAGAGAAACTCGCGGACGAACGCGAAGCTCGCGATGCCCGTCCATCGATCGGGCGCCGGGCCGGTGGTGCGCGCCTTGCTCGCGAACGCGCGCGCGATCTGGGCGAACATCCACACGTCGCGCCGGAGGCGATCGCTCGTCGACCGCCGCGCCGCCTGATCGTCGAAGACGCGGCCCTCCTCGAGCTTCGCGCCGAGCGACCTGCCGATGAACAGGATCGCGTTCTGCAGCGCGGGGCGGAGGCCGTGCGCGACGGCGCGGAGGCGGACGCGGTACTCGGACTCGCTCACCAGCGCGTCGGCGGGCGGCAGGTCGTGCTCGAAGGCGCGGCGCATCTCGAGCCGCAGGTTCGCGGCGAGCCCGGTCAGGGCGGCCTTCGTGGAGAGCAGGCGGTGGCCCTCGGCGGCCAGCTCGTCGTGGCGCGCGACGATGTCGCTCGCGGGCACGCGCAGGAGATCGCGCTCGTAGCTGTCCGCGAGCAGCGCGCCCGCGCGGCGCCGGAGGTAGTTCGAGAGCGCGCGGGCGTCGCTGCGCAAGACCGCGAGCACGAGGTACCCGCGACCGGCGACGCGGTGATCCGAGTGATCGAGCGCGATGGCGTCGAGCAGCCGGAGGTACCGGAGCATCCTGAACAGCGCGAGAAACGTGAGCGCCACGAGGCGGTGCGCCTGCTCGCCGGGCACGCGATGGATCAGCTCGAGCACCTGCGTCGACGCGATGCGATCGAACTCCGGGCGAAACTCGAGCGCGTGGAGCGGGTTGAAGAACGTGCTCTGGGCGATCTCGCGCATCGCGGTCGCGAGGTGGGCGTAGAAGAGCCTGAAGCTGACCCGCGGCAGCCGGAGCAGCCCGCCCGCGACCTCGATGAGGTTCGTGAACCCGTGCCGCAGCACGAAGAGGCTGGACTCGGGCGACTCCTGCGCCATCGTCGCGTGCAGGAGCCGCGTGCGCGCGGTGTCCTCCGGCATCACCGTCTCCAGGTAGCGCTGGAAGACGAAGGCGCGGTCGCGATCGCCGAGCATGGCGCGCGTCAGCTGGACCACGCGCGCCATGCCGTCGCGCGCGTGCTGGAGGTGCTCGTGGAAGTCGTGGCTGACGATCGTCTGGCGCTGCCCGGCGCCGGGGTGGTTCCGCGGGTTCGCGAAGCAGGCGACGCCCTTCAGGAGGATCTCGAGCTCGAAGAGCGTCTCGTCCTTCTTGTCGGCCGCGAGGCGCGCGAACCACGCCTCGCGGGCTTGCTGCTGCTCCCGCCGCAGGCCGCGCGTGTCGCGGAGCAGCTCGGCGTAGGCGTTGCGGCCGGGGTAGCCCGAGCCGCGCAGGATCCCCGAAGCGTCGCTCGACACAGACGTGCTCCTCGGCGGCGGCGCGCTGCTAGTAGTTGCGTCGCTTGAAATCGAAAGGGTAGGTCAGCACGGTCTCCTTGCCGCTCGGCGAGCGCGCCCAGGTGGTCGACTTCGCGAGCTCCGCCATGCAGGACTCGACCTGCGGCGCGGTCACGTCGCTCTTGTCGCGCACGATGGTCGCCTCCTCGAAGGTGCCGTCGGGCTTCAGCTTGAGCTGCCACGTGACCCTGCCCTGCGCGCCCGGGTGCTTGCGGGCGTAGAGATCGAAGCAGCAGCGGAAACCGTCGCGCCTCGCCTTGATCGCGTCCACGAGCGGCTGCAGGCGATCGCTCGAGCCCGCGTCGGCGGAGGTCATCGCGTTGTTCATCACGACGCCGCCCTCCGGCGGCTCGTTCGTGATCTCGGAGGCGATCACCTTGCAGTCCTCGACCGTCTCTGGCGCCTTCTTGCGAGCCGCTGGCTTGTCCGGCTGCGCCGGCGCGGCAGCGCCCGGGTCGGTGGCGCCCGGGGCAGCGGCGCCCGGGTCTGCGGCGCCCGGGTCTGCGGCGGTGGCCGGCTGCGATGCCGGCGTAGGCGATGCGCCGAGCGATGCGCTGTCCGGCGGCGAGGGCGGCGCGGTGCCGCTCGAGCAGGCGCCGGACAGCGACAGCGTCGCGGCGAGGAGGACTCCGGTGAACACGGCGCTGGCAGTGGCGCAAGGACGCATGGCGCGCATACTAAACGGTTCGGATGAGCGGAGGCGAGGCGCCTTGTGTTTTTCTCCCCCGCGCGCCGGCAATCCGAGGTCTCCTCACGGCCGCCTTGAAGATTCCGCTGTCATTCATCGCTGGCGCCGCCATCGCCGCCGCTGCACCGGCAGGCTGCGATCCCATCGCCGAGCCGCAGCTGTGCGGGGAGATCCCCCAGGGAGGGTGCCCGATCGGCCGAGGGGGGAGCTGCGACGACGCGGCTTGCCGCGCCCTCCACGATTGCCTCGATGGCGCCTGGACGGAGGTCGCCCGCTGCGATCGACCGGGCGATCCTGCGCTGGGCGCGGGCGGCGGAACGGACGGCGCGTGCGAGAGCGTGACGCTCGACCGCACCGGCGAGGCGCGGGGCTGCAAGCCCGCGCTGCAGCAGCCGGATTGCCCGGTGGAAGCCGCCGAGACATGCGCGGATGCCGCGTGCTGGACCGGCTGCATCGATTTCTTCCTCTGCACCGAAGACGGGTGGAGAGGGGTCGCCACCTGCGATGAGCAGGGGCGACTCACCGTGATCCCGTGACGGATCGCCTCGTCGGCGCCAGCCTCCGTCGGCCGTCGCGGCGAGGCCCGCGCGGGGCGGTCAGCCGGCCTTGAGGAAGGGGTTCCACTCGTCGAACGAGTGCGGCAAGCCGAGCAGGATCTGCATGGTCGCCGACCACCGCGGCGGCAGCGGCTGACGGATGAGGCGCATGCTGGCCTCGTCGGGCGTGCGCCAGCCCTTGCGGAGGTTGCACGTGCGGCAGGCGGTCACGAGGTTCTCCCAGGAATCCTCACCGCCGCGCGACCGAGGGTGCACGTGGTCGATGTTGAGATCGCGGACGGGCGGGCGGCGCGCGCAGTACTGGCACTGGTGCGCGTCGCGCAGCATCACGTTCTTTCGCGTGAGCCGGATCGTCGGGCGCCGCATGCGCTCGTAGCGGCGGAGGTGCAGGACGCGCGGCACGCGGAGCGAGCCGCCGACCACAGGGAGGCCGTCGTCCTTGTCCCGCACCGGCAAGCTTCGCCAGGCCGAGAAATCGTGGAGCTCGCCGAGCTCATCGATGGCGAGAGCGGCGCCGCCGAAGAGCAGCAGGAAAGCACGACGCGCCGTCGTGATCTGCACAGGCTGGAAGAAGCGGTTCACCACGAGGACGGGAAGATCGAGCGGCTCGGTCCTGCGCTCGCGGTGAAACCCTGAAGACCCGTCGCCGAGATCGAGCTCCTCGTGAGGAGAGCCCCCCGGGACTGTAGCTACCCCGTCCGGCACGCCGGGGAGTGTAGCAACGAAAGCTCCCTTGAACATCCGGTGCTGCACCGCGGAAATTCTGCTGGAACTCCGCCGCCACGCGACGCGCCTCGGGCCTCGCCCCGAACACCGCGCCCGCTCCGCCGACGCTCGGGCGCCGTCTCCGTGCCCCGCGGCCCGCGCGGGGCCAGGAGGCCGGCGCCCGTGCCTTGCGGGCCGGGGGGGCGCCTCGCGCCGCGGACCGCTTTCGGTCGGGCGCCGGTTTCGCTAAGACGCGTCCATGTCGAGGGACGGTCGTCTCCGGGGTCGAGCCGCCGAGGTGGGGAAGCAGGTCGGATGACGGAGCAGCGCGAAGGTGCGGGGCCGGAGCGGGCGACCGGCGCAGAGCCGCCCGCCGGCTCTCCCTGGGACGATCCGATCGAGCGCGCGCCGCTCGTGTTCCTCGATCTCGAGATGACGGGCCTCCGCCCCCAGAGCGACCGCGTGATCGAGGTCTGCGCCGAGCGGATGCGGGGGGACACGTGCGAGGACGCGATCACGTCGCTCGTGCGGCCCGAGCCGGGCGTGTTCGGCAACGCGCACGTGCACGGCATCGATCCGCAGCACCTCGCGGGCGCGCCCACGTTCGCCGAGCTCTGCGATCGCATCGATCAGGTGACAGAGGGCGCGGTGCTCGTCGCCCACGCGGCCGCGTGGGACGTCGCGTTCCTGGAGGCGGAGCTCGCACGGGCGGGGAAGGCGAAGCGCGTCCCGCACTACCTCGACACGCTCGTCCTCTCCCGCCGGGCCTTCGCCCTGCCGAGCCACAGCCTCGCCTCCCTTTGCCGGGAGCTCGGCGTGCACCGCGAGCGCGCCCACCGCGCCGAGGACGACGTGCACGCCCTGCGCGCCGTGTTCCGCAAGGTCGTGGAGGTCCTCGCCCCGCGCACGCCGCGCGACCTGTGGCACGTCCGGATCGGCGAGCGCCACGCTCGCCCGGAGCTGGTCGCAGCGGCGGTGCACGCGGCCGAGCATGCCGCCACCGTGCGGGTGCGATACCGGCCGGCGCGCCGTGGGCAGGAGGAGCTCGTGGTACGGATAACGGGGGTGCGAACGGACCTCGACCCACCCCGGGTTCTCGGCTATCTGCTCCCGTCGCGCAGCCGCCGGGAGCTACGGGCCGATCGCATCCTGGCGATCGAGCCGATTTCGCCGGGAGAAATCGGTCCGGACGGCACGCCGCAAAGGGCCTGAGATCCACGTGCGAATCCAATCGAATCGAAACGCGCCGACGAGGAGCTCCCTCGCTGTTCGCCTCGGCGGCTTGCTGACCGCGACCCTCCTCGCGTCGTGCTCGACGATGATCGGCCCGGAGTCCGCCCGCCCGCCGGCGGCGGAGAAGTGGCTCGCCCGCGCTCGACAGGAGTTTCAGTCCGCCGACGTCGACAACGCGCGTGATGCGGTCGCGAAGGCGCTGACGATCGCCCCGGCCGACACCGAGACACGCCTGCTCGCGGGGCGCATCGCGCTGGCCCGGCTCGACTACGCCGAAGCGCTGCGCCTCCTCAAGGGCGTCGCCGGTTCCGAGGCCGCCGGGCTCCGCGGGCGCGCGCTCTGGTACAAGGGTGACCTCGACGCCGCCGCCGACGAGCTCGAGGCGATGCTCGACGATCCGGAGGTGGTCGACGACTGGGCGAAGTCGATCGCGAAGCTGGCGCGGCGCGGGGCGGGGCGCGTGCCGTTCACCCTCTCGGGCGGGCTCCTGGCGGCGATCGAGATGCCCCACGTCAACCCCGCGGCCCCGTTCTTCGTCGTCCCGGTCGAGATCGACGGCGAGTCGGCGCTCGCGATGATCTCGACCGGCACCGGCGAGGTGGTCCTCGACAGCAGCACGCGCAAGGAGCCGAGCTGGGTCTCCCTCCGCTTCGACAGGAAGATCGAGGTCAACGACGTCCCGGCGCTCACGCAGGACCTCTCGGGCATCTCGAAGCAGATCGGCGCGCCGATCAAGGCGCTGCTCGGGGTGAACCTGATCCGGCACCTCAACGCGACCATCGACTACGGCGGCCGGCAGTTCGTCGTGCGCAGCTTCTCCCCGCCGGCGCCGCCCGACGCGACGCGCGTCGACGTGGCCTTCATCAAGGGCGGCGGCATGGTGCTGCGCAGCAGCCTCGGGCCCGACAAGACGGTGCAGGGGCCGATGCTCATCGACACGTCGATGACGTTCCCGATCGCGCTCGACAAGGAGGGCTGGAAGAAGGCCGGCTTCGAGGCCGACGGGCTGAAGCGGGTCGAGCAGGATCCGGAGCAGAAGCTGAAGCAGGGCGTCGTGCCGATGCTGCGGCTCGGCGCGCTGGAGATCCCCAAGGTCCCGGGCGTGTACGGGGCGCCGCTCCAGGCGGTCGAGAAGCAGCTCCAGCTCGATCTGGACGGCGTGATCGGCGCGGGGCTGCTCGCCTACTTCCGCGTCACCTTCGGCGACGGGGGTCGGCTCATGTGGATCGAGGACGACAGCGCCATGAACAAGGTGCTCCAGGGCAGCGAGCCGGCGCCCTCGAACGAGGGGCAGGCCCCCGCCGCCCCTGCAGATGGGGCCGGCCCCGCTGGCGCGATCGGCTCGCCTGCGCCCCAGGCGCCGCCGTCCCCCGCGCCGGCCTCGCCCGCGGCCGCGCCGAAGTCGCCCCCGCCTGCGGCTGCTCCCAAGCGGACGCCGGACCAGTGAGCGCCATGCCCAAGGAACTGCTGGCGGTTTATGCGGGGAGCTTCGATCCGATCACGTTCGGTCACCTCGACCTGATCGAGCGGGCGTCGAAGCTGTTCGATCAGGTGATCGTCGCGGTCGGCCGGCATCCGACGAAGCACCCGCTCTTCACCTACTCGGAGCGGCTGGAGCTGCTGCGCCAGACCACGAGCGAGGTGACGAACGCGCGGATCGACTCGTTCGAGGGGCTGCTCATCCAGTACTGCCAGCGGGTCGGCGCGCGGGTGATCGTCCGCGGCCTGCGCGCGGCGACCGACTTCGAGTACGAGCTGCAGATCGCCCACGCGAACGCGGACATGCTCCCCGGCGTCGACACCGTGTTCCTGCCGACGCGCACCCACTACGGCTTCGTCTCGGCGTCGCTCGTGCGCGAGATCGCGAGCCACGGCGGCGACGTCAGCCACTACGCGCCCGCCGTCGTCTGCGACGCGCTGCGGGCGAAGTTCGGCGCCGCGAAGCCCTGAGCGCCGGCGCGCTCAGTAGGTCCCGAACGGGGTCGGCATCAGCAGCAGCACGAAGAGGAGCAGCGTCACCACCGCGATCGCCTTGCGCGCCGGCGACAGCTCGCCAGGCTCCGTGGGAGGGTGCTCGCGCCCGCCCATCCGCAGCATCAGGTAGACCACGCCGAACCACGTGAGCCACGGCATCCCGTTGGCGACCCCGGCGCGGAGCGCGTCGGAGAGCCCGTCGGCGATGAAGTGCCGCGTGAAGTAGACGACGTTGCCGACGAAGAGCGCGAGCATCAGGAAATGCGCGGCGCGGCTGTAGCGGTCCTGCTGTTTGCCGAACAGCGCGTAGGCGACGTGCCCGCCGTCGAGCTGGCCGACCGGGAAGAGGTTGAACGCCGTGATGAGCAGCCCGGCCCACCCGGCCATCGCCGCGGGGCCGAGGAAGACGTCGTGGCTCTCCGGGATCGGGCCGACAGCGAGCCGCCTCAGCAAAAGGTAGAGCAGGCTCCGCCCCTCCTGCAGCGCGGGTCCCGACGTGGCGTGCACTTCCGACTGCATCAGACCCACGACGAGGACCGGGAGCGCCACCACCAGGCCGGCCAGCGGTCCGGAGGCGCCGATGTCGAGCAGCGCGTTCCGCGATTTGATCCTGCCCTTCATCGAGATCACCGCGCCCATCGTGCCGAGCGGGCTGACGATCGGCAGCGGGATGAAGTAGGGGAGCGACGCCTCGACCCCGTGCGCGCGCGCCGCGAAGTAGTGCCCGAACTCGTGCGCCAGGAGGATCGACAGGAAAGGCACCGCGAACGGCCACGTCTGCGGCAGCGCCCTCACGAGGGCGAGCACGCTGTCGTCCTCCGGACTGATCGGAGCCCAGAGGGTGCCGGCGACGAACACCGAGACGACCGTCAGGCAAAAGAGCGCGAGGTTCTTCTTCCAGCGAAGCGGAGGCGGGCGCGAGGTGGATGCAGCGCTCGGTCCTGGGGAGCTCGCCGTCGCAGGAGCCTGCTCGGCCTCCACGTCGAGCGGGCTCGGGGAGGAGAATCGACGATCGTCGGTCATGCGCCGCTAAGCGTGGCCGTCTCCTCGTCGCCGCTCAAGCGATCCGCGCGCTCCTGCGTCCGGACAGGCAGCTCGCCGCGTGCCGCGTTGCCTGAGCGCACGCCGCGCGCCGCCTCGTTCGCGCGCGACCCGTCCCCCGCGGCGCTCGATGGCGGTCCCAGCAGGCTCGGCCAGGCTCGTGCGCGGCACCGGATGACTTTGCGCGTCATCCCTTGCGTCCTCGTCCTCCGGCGGAGCCAGCCCGGTCGGCGGGAGCGAGCGCGCCGGCCCAAGCTCCTCGCAAGCGGTCGCGCGCGGCCGCCGGTCGGTGCGGGCGCGAACCTCCTGCTGCGTCGGGCCGGACCGCGCTCTCTTCTGCGCTGCCTCTGCGCGCCTTTGCCCTTCGGCGGGCGCGACTGCGCTACGCTCGATCCCATGCCTCCTGCTCGCGTCGCCGCCGAAGCGCTCGTGGGCGGGCTCCTCTGCAACACGTACCGCGTCGTGCAGCTGCTCGGCAGCGGCGGGGTCGGGCACGTCTACCTCGCCGATCGCGTCGGCAGGCCCCAGGAGGCCGCGCCGTCGCGCGTCGCGGTCAAGGTCCTCCGGGCGGAGCTCCGCGACGATCCGCTGGTCGTCGCGCGGTTCGAGCGAGAGGCCGGCGCCGCGTCGCGCGTCCGCCACCCCAACGTCCTCGGCGTCGAGGCGCTCGCGCGCGCCGGCGATACGCCGTGCTTCGCGATGGAGCTGCTCGTCGGCCTCGATCTCGCCGACACGCTGGGCTTCACGCGCTGGCTCGTCCCCGCGCGCGCGGTTCGGATCGCCGCCGACCTCGCCGCGGGCCTCGAGGCCGTGCACCGCGCCGGCGTGATCCACCGCGACGTGAAGCCGGAGAACGTGTTCCTCGTGCACGCTGCCGACGGGCGCGAGCTCGTCAAGCTGCTCGACTTCGGGTTCTCGTTCATCGAGGGCCAGGGCGAAGGCGCGCGGCTCCCCCGGGTCGTCGGGACGCCGGAGTACATGGCGCCCGAGCAGGCGCAGGGCGCTCCGGCGGCGCCCGCCGCCGACGTCTACTCCCTGGGCATCGTGCTCTACGAGATGCTCGCGGGCCGTGTGCCGTTCCAGGGCCCGTACCCGGCGATCGCGGAGAAGCACGGGCGCGAGCCGCCGCCGCCGCTGCACCGGCTGCACCCAGGGCTCCTCATCTCGCGCGAGCTCGACGCCGTTGTGCGCAAGGCGCTCGTGAAGGATCCGCGCGGCCGGTTTCCCTCGATGGCGGAGCTGCGGCAGGCGCTGCTCGCGACGCCGGAGGCCAGCGCCGGGGCGCCGCTCGCCGCCCAGCCGGACGCAGCCCCGCCGCCGGCCCCCGGGATCGGGCACTGGGGTACCAAGCCGTGAAGCCCGCTCGCTCCGGAGACTTCCGTCGGTCCCCCTGCGCCTCCGGCTTTGCTCTCACGGCGAAGCCCTGCTAGACGGCCGTTAGCATCTCTTGTTCCGGGCGACAGCCGGATCCGCTCGTCAGGCCGATGCAGGCAGAGGCGAGCGAGCCGGCACGGTTCGGAGGTCCGCGGGCGCGGGCCTCATCTGCGCGGGTCGGCTCTCCAGGGAGTCCTGGAATCCCACCATCGCGCGCCAGTCGCCCTCCACTCCCTCCAGGCGCTGCCTGGTGCTTTCTCGGTTGCTCACTATGGGTCGCGCGACCCCATCTCCCGATAACGGAACAGCGGCGATTCAAGAGGCCGAACTCCCGATGTATGAGAGCCGCAGCGCCCCCGGGCTACGCGCGGGGCCCGAAGGCGAGCCTATGCCGACGGACACAGGCGTCCTCGACGCCGATCCGTTCCGCGTCGAGTTCGTCGACGAAGACATCCCCACCCCGCGTCGCTACCAGGTCGTTTTCGACGAGGCGCGGATCGATCCAGACGTCCAGAAAGTCGTGCGTCGTCTCGTCCGCCATGGCTATCAGGCCTACTTGGTAGGCGGCTGTGTGCGAGATCTGCTGCTCGATCGCCGCCCGAAGGACTTCGACGTCGCCACAAGCGCCCGGCCGGAGGAGGTCCGCGAGCTGTTCCGCAACTCGCGCATCATCGGCCGGCGGTTTCGCCTTGTGCACGTCCTCTTTCAGGGCGGGAAGGTCATCGAGGTGGCGACCTTCCGCCGCAACCCGAAGGAGGACTCCGAGGACGGGAGCGAGCTGCTCATCCGGAGCGACAACGCGTTCGGCGTCGCGCACGAGGACGCCGTCCGCCGCGACTTCCGGATCAACGCGCTCTTCTACGACGTGGAGGCGCGGCAGATCCTCGACTGGGTCGGCGGCATGGATGACGTGCGCCGCCAGGTGGTCCACACGATCGGCGACCCGGAGACGCGCTTCCGCGAGGATCCGATCCGCATCCTGCGCGCCCTCAAGTTCGCCGGCCGGCTGGGCTTCGCGATCACCCCGGACGTCTACGATGCGGTCGTCTACTGCCGCGACGCGCTCGCGCTCGCGGCGCGCCCGCGCCTCTCGGAGGAGATCCTGCGCCTG